>NZ_JADKPY010000026.1:0-31302 GCF_015351505.1 Acinetobacter sp. SK-43 | reverse complement strand
CCAGATGCTTTTGGAAAATCTTTGATATGGAAGAAAACATCAGTTTGATGACCATCTACCTTAATAAAACCAAAACCTCTTTCTGTATCGTATTTTTTTATTTTTCCTTCAACAAACATTTTGCACTCAATTTTTCATGTTTTGGTTATTCTAATAAAAAAGAGACCCTAAAGCCTCTTTTCTCATGATATTTCAATAAAAGATTACTGTAAGGATCAACGTCTTAAGTTTGATAACAATTCATTGGTAATCGACTTATTGTGATCCATGATTTTGTTTTTCTTAGTTTTAGCTGGGTTAGGATCAACACGCTCAATTTTAATTGCTTTATATTTACCTTGATTTTCTACAACTGAAAATTTCACTTTTTCATTGCGCTTAGGTTCACCTTCAGCTGCAGGGTAATCTGAGATATGAAAAAAGATATCTTCACCATTCGATGCAATAAAACCAAATCCTTTCTCAGGATTATATTGCTTAATTTTCCCGTGGTAGAGCTCTTGCTTCATGACATTTATCCTACTTTACGATGATGCTCATCATACTATATAGAAAATAAAAAAGAGACTCTCTATTTCCCTTTCAAATCACAGAAATAAAAAGTCTCTTTTCATATTTCAAAAATTAATCTTTTTGCACACTACCAAAGATTTTATCGCCTGCATCACCTAAACCAGGCACGATATAACCTTCTTCATTCAGGCCTTGATCAATTGAAGCAGTATAAATACGAACATCAGGGTGTGCAGCTTCAACTTTTGCAATCCCTTCAGGCGCGGCAACTAAAATCATCACTCGAATATCTTTACAGCCACTTGCTTTCAATACATCAATTGCAGCAATCAATGAATTACCCGTTGCAAGCATAGGATCAATAATCATCGCCAAACGATTAGCGACATCTGGCACTAGCTTTTTATAGTAAGTGCGAACTTCTAAAGTTGCTTCGTCACGTTCTAAACCTAAAACACTCACCTTTGCACTTGGAATCAGGTTAAGTACACCTTCTAGCATTCCAATTCCTGCACGAAGAATCGGAACAATCGTGATTTTTTTCCCTGCAATACGTTGAGTTGTTACTTTCCCTGCCCACCCATCAATTTCGTGATCCACAACAGATAAGTCCTTCGTTGCTTCATACGTCAATAGCATCGTAACTTCTTGCGCTAATTCACGGAAGTTCTTAGTACTAATGTCAGAGCGACGAAGTAAACCAAGTTTATGGCGAATAAGCGGATGACGAATTTCTTGAATCGACACGAGTAAGTACCTAGCTAATATAAATATTCGTTTATTATAAAGTGTTTTTTTACTATTCAATAAAAAAGCCCCCAGTTTTGGAGGCTTTTTTGTACAAATCAGATTATCGGATGATTACTGTTGCTGAGATAACATGAAATGTAATGGAGAAAGAATCTCTGATTTCAATGCTAAATTGATCATTGGATCTGGATAGATACCCAAGAACAATACCAACAATGCAGCACCTAGTACCATAATCCCACCAACTTTAGTTCCCCAATGCGCATCAGCATCAATACGAGGAGTATCTGGTGAAGTCATGTACATAACAACCATGACACGCAAATAGTAGTACAAACCGATACCACTACCCACAACGATCATTGCAGCTAAGAACCAGTGTTGAGTTGTTACTGCTGCCATAACCACAAGGAACTTACCAATAAAGCCCGCTGTTAATGGGATACCAGCTAGCGATAACATCATCACGGTTAATGTTGCAGTCAAAATCGGACGACGCCAGAACAAACCACGGTAGTCAGCAAGACTTTGTGCTTCATCCACGTTGTTATAAGGGCTCGACATTAACGTAACTGCACCAAACGCACCGATTGTTGTAAGTACATATGTAATCACATAAACCGTCACGCTACCAAGGCTCGCATAAGTCATGCTAATTAAAGCAATTAACAAATAACCAAAGTGAGCAATCGATGAATAACCAAGAATACGTTTCAAGTTTACTTGACGTACTGCAAGTAAGTTACCTACTAAAATTGACAATACAGCAATAATTGTAAGCACTGTTACCAGTGATTCAACTAGGATTGCACCTGACGCCAATAAGTAACGTACAAACAAACCGATCGTTGCTACTTTCGCAGCTGTCGCCAAGAATGTCGCCATCGGCGCTGGAGCACCTGCATACACATCTGGTGTCCATTTGTGGAATGGAGCAAGTGACAGTTTAAACGCAACAGCAAAGATGATTAAGCCTAAGCCCAATAACACCATTGGTTGTTTGATTGCATTGAATAACGCTTGTACAGAATCATAGAATGATAATGAACCCGTATAAGCATAAATATACGCCATACCCATTAACAACATTGCAGATGCCGTCGCTGAAAGCACAAGATATTTAATCCCTGCTTCCAAAGATTGGCTGCGCTGATGGGTATATGCCAACATACCATATACTGGAATTGACATTAATTCTAAGCTGATAAAGAACGAAGCATAATGAGAGCTAGCAACCATCAACATCGCACCTGCTACTGAACACAGTAACAAGATGTACAACTCTTCGCGATTGTCTTTATATGTCTCAATATAAGCATGTGACAAAGTACAACATGCCAAAGCTGCGATCAAAATCATGAATTGATAGAGCATGGTAAATGGATCAACCATAAACATGCCCATCACGTTTACAGGTGCATAGTGACCTGTATACGCAGTGTATGCGATAAAAATTGCAGCGAGGTTAAGCCCCACAACTGAAGTTGTTGCGATTAAATTATGATTACGTTTAATCGAAATCAATAACATCACAACAATTGCAGTCAACGCCACAATCATCACAGGGACGAGCGGCATAAGTTCAGAAAAAGAAAGTGTGAAGTTCATGGTTTATTGCATCTCCACATGCTCAAGTTGAGTTGCTGTCTGCTGAACAGTTTCAACAACTTCTTGTACTGGCATATAACTATTTACTAACCATTGCATGCTTGAATGCGATACATCCAAGAATGTTTGTGGGTAAATACCTAACCAAACCAAACCGATCACACAGATCATCAAGATAGTAACTTCACGTGCTGATAAATCTTTTAATGGGCTTGTATAGTGCTGCTGTTGCTCTGGATTTGGTGTACCAAACAATGCTTTATGAATCAAAATCAAACCATAAAGACCAGCAAACACCAAGCTTACTGCCGCAATAATCGTGAATACAGGATAAGCTTTGAATGAACCCATCAAGATCAGGAATTCACCAATAAAGTTACCTAAACCTGGTACACCTACAAGTGCAGCTACAAAGAACATTAAGAAAAATGGAAGGTACTGCAGCTGACCGCGTAAACCACCCATTAAGCGTAAGTCACGTGTATGTAAACGCTCATAAACCTGACCAGACATGATAAATAATGCAGCAGATGACAAGCCATGTGCCAACATCATGATCATAAGCCCCTGGAATGTCAGGATATTACCTGCGTAAATAGCAAGTAAGATGAAACCCATGTGCGAAATAGACGTATACGCAAGCAAACGTTTCATATCTGTTTGCTGGTACGCTAAGAATGCACCGTAGAAAATACCAATCAAACCAAGAATGATCGCAATATCAGCAAATTGTGCTGATGCTGCTGGGAAGAATGGGATAACGAAACGAAGTAGACCATAGGCTGCTGTTTTAATCAAAATACCAGCTAAGTCCACAGAACCTGCAGTTGGTGCTTGTGCATGCGCATCAGGTAACCAACCGTGTAATGGGAACACAGGTAATTTCACAGCAAAACCGATGAAGAAACATAGCATAAATGCATAAGCAACTTCAGGCGGTAAGTGGTTCGCCACAGCCAATAGATAGTTGTAATCGAAGCCAATCATACCTGTCATCATGTATCCATAAACCACAAGGCCTAAGATACCGATCAACATGATCAAACCAGCAATTTGCGTGTATAAGAAGAACTTGGTTGCAGCATAAACACGTGAACGACCATTCGAGCCTTTATGACCCCATAACGCAATCAAGAAGTAGATTGGTACGAGCATCATCTCCCAGAAGAAGAAGAACAAGAATAAGTCAATCGCTAGGAATACACCGATAACACCACCTAAACTCCACAGGAGGTTTAAGTGGAAGAAACCAACATTCTTTTGGATCTCACCCCATGAACAGCCAACCGCAAGTACACCAAGTAATGCAGTCAGTAATACCATGAGTAAAGATAAACCATCCACTGCCAAGTGAATGCTAATGCCTAGTGTCTGAATCCAAGGTAAATGGAACTCAGCCGCCCAAGTTGGGACTTTACCACCCAGCTCGTAACTAAATGTACCACTTTGCCAAAGTGCAATGCCTAAACCAAAGGTAATAAGCATACCAATTAAGGCAATCCAACGCGGTAATTGTTGGTCGAATTTATCAACCAACCAACAAATAAAACCAGCAATGAAAGGAACTAAAATCAGTGCGGGTAAAATTAAATTGTTTTCCATTTTATTTCCCCACAACCTGAATCACGATCAAGATCATCAATAGCACCACTACACCGAGTGACATGCTTGATGCGTATTCACGTAATGAACCAGTTTGACGCGAGCTAGTAAAGGTATTACCACCTTTCACAATCGCAGGTAGTACTAGCCATAAACCATCAACTGGATCACGACCTAAGATTTTCGCAATCAATAAATAAGGTTTGACGAATACGATGTCATACAAAGCATCAAAACCAAATGCTGTGCGGCAAATATGTGCTAAACCAGCGCCCAATGATGTTTGAGCAAATGATTTAACAGCACCATATGCGAAAGCAAATAGGAAGATACCTACTGCTAAACCAGCAAGAGCAATACCACTCGCCAAATGTTCTGCATGTACAACTGCTTCATGTAAAGTTTCAGGGATAACAAAACTTGGAATGCTTGCGGCAGTCAATAAATTTGCAACTGGTGCTTGCAAGAAGTAACCAATTCCTGTTGATAACACAGCAAGAATCGCAAGTGGTGCCCAATATGTCACACCATGAATTTCATGCGCATGTGTTTTTTCTTCACCGAAGAATACGACCCAAATTAGACGGAACGTATAAATAGAAGTTAAGAAAGCACCCGCTACACCAACCCAATACAATGTGTTGTAAAGTGGAATATTTGCAATTGTAGACTGTGCATATACTGCACCTAAGATGGCATCTTTAGAGAAGAAACCAACAGTTACGATTGGAAGTGCAGCCAATGCGCCACCACCGATGACGAAACACCAAAATACGAATGGAATCTTTTTACGTAATCCACCCATTTTGAAAATGTTTTGTTCGTGATGACATGCAAGAATTACGGCACCCGAAGAAAGGAACAATAATGCTTTGAAGAATGCATGAGCCAACATGTGGAACAAACCAGCTTGGTAAGCTTCAGCACCTACAGCCATAAACATATAACCTAACTGACTCATAGTTGAGTAAGCCAAGATACGTTTGATGTCGGTTTGAACTAGCGCTGCAAAACCAGCCACAAGCAATGTCACAGCACCTGTAATCGAGATGAACTGCATCACTTCTGGTGCCATTTCCATCACGGAGAACATACGGCAGCATAAGTACACACCTGCTGTAACCATTGTTGCAGCATGGATCAATGCAGATACTGGTGTCGGACCTGCCATCGCATCAGCCAACCATGTTTGTAATGGAATTTGCGCTGATTTACCTGCTGCACCCAAGAACAACATTAATGCTGTCCAAATTGACAATGATGAGCTTTGCGTCATTACAGTCGCTGCATTTTCAACGATGTACTGAGTATTCAAAGTACCAAATTGTTGATAAAGCAAGAACAATGCGATGAGTAAGAATACGTCACCCACACGTGTTACTGTAAATGCTTTGATTGCTGCCCAACCATTTGCAGGATTAGAGTAATAGAAACCAATCAGTAAGTAAGAGCACAGCCCCACGCCTTCCCAACCTAAGAACAATAACGCTAAGTTATCACCAAGTACCAACAACAACATGCTGGCAACGAATAGGTTAAAATAAGAGAAGAAACGCGCGTAATCCTCTTCACCACGCATGTACCATGATGCAAAGATATGAATCAGAAAACCTACACCTGTGATCATGCCCGTCATTAATAATGACAAACCATCAAGATGTAAGCTAATTCCTGGCTCAAAACCGCCAACACTGAACCAAGTCCATAAATGTTGAACGAAAACGGTTTGACCACTGCTCGTAAAAGCAAGACCAGCAATTAAAGCAAATAGAGCAGACAAACCAACTGAACCAACACCAATAATGGCAGCTACATTTTCAGAAAGTTTATTGCGCCCTGCCGCTAAAAGGATAAAACCAATGAGCGGGAATAAAACGGTTAAATATAATGTACTCATCCGCGCATCTCACTAGCAGCATCAACATCCAAGTGATGGAAGCGATGATAAAACTGAAGGACGATCGCAAGACCGATACACGCCTCGGCAGCAGCAAGTGTCAAAATTAAAATAAACATCACTTGACCATCTGGCTGAGACCAAACGCTACCTGCTAGGACAAATGCTAATGCAGCAGCATTCATCATGATTTCAAGGCTCATTAGCATAAATAATAGGTTGCGACGCACCATTACACCGTAAAAACCCAGTGCAAAAAGGATGGTTGCGACAATCAAGCCATGTTCTAAAGGGATGTGTCCCATTATTCTTTATCCTCTTCTGCACTTGGTTCACGTTTGCCTAAGTGATATGCAGCAACTAGGGCTGCAAGCAACAACATCGCGGCAACTTCTACCAATAATAGATAGTGAGTAAATAACGCTTGACCTACGGCTTTAGGACCTACGATTTCTAAGCCCATTGGTGCAGAAATCGTGGTGTATTCACCGTTTAACATCCAAACAAGTGTCAAACCTAAGATAAAACTCAACATTGCAGGATATGCCCATGCATCTGAGGTTAACCATTTACTTTCTTGTTCAACTGTTTCTTGACCTAGGTTGAGCATCATCACAACGAAGACAAACAAAACCATGATCGCGCCTGCATAGACAATGATTTCAAGTGCAGCCGCAAACGGTGCACCCACAATCATGAAAATACCAGCAACAGCGAGCAATGAA
Source organism: Acinetobacter sp. SK-43 (assembly GCF_015351505.1). Classification (NCBI taxonomy): domain Bacteria; kingdom Pseudomonadati; phylum Pseudomonadota; class Gammaproteobacteria; order Moraxellales; family Moraxellaceae; genus Acinetobacter; species Acinetobacter sp. SK-43. The sequence continues at coordinate 24,207 of NZ_JADKPY010000026.1, read as the reverse complement.
ACAATCAAGCTTAATAACGCATGTACAGGGTTCGTGTTAGTTACAACACGAACTGTCGAAACAATGGCCACAAGTGCCATCAAATAAAATGGCCACATCATGGTAATAAGCTCCGTACATCAACTGGTGCACTTTCTTTTTGTGCTTGGCCTTTGTCTTTACCTGTTACAGCCATACCTGTTACACGGTAGAAGTTATAATCAGGATATTTACCAGGACCTGAGATGAGTAAGTTTTCTTTCTCATAAACCAAATCTTGACGAACGTATTCAGCAAGCTCGAAATCAGGCGTCATTTGAATAGCAGTTGTAGGACATGCTTCTTCACACATACCGCAGAAAATGCAACGTGAGAAGTTAATACGGAAAAATTCTGGATACCAACGCCCATCTTCTTTTTCCGCTTTTTGCAATGAAATACAGCCTACTGGACAAGCAACCGCACAAAGGTTACATGCTACGCAACGCTCTTCACCATCAGGATCACGCGTCAAGATAATACGACCACGAAAGCGTGGAGGTACAATTTGTTCAGCTGGTACTTCTGGATATAAAATCGTGTCACGTTTACGCGTGGCATGGCTAAACACCATCCACAACGAACGTACAATCGATCCAAATCCAGCTAGAATTTTATACATTTTGTACTCCCTGCTGTCCTAGGCCTGATTCATCAGAATCACAGCACCAGTCACTAACAAGTTGACCAACGCCAATGGCAAACAAACTTTCCAACCAAAATTCATGACTTGGTCATAACGTGGACGCATTAAAGAACCACGCGCCAAGACAAACATCATTACAAAGAATGCTGTTTTAATTACGAACCAGAAAACTGGTGGAACAAATGGAATTTCTAAGTTAAATGGAGCTAACCATCCACCGAAGAATAAAGTGACGATCAAAGCTGAGATTAATACCACGTTGACATACTCTGCAACGAAGAACATCCCCCACTTCATACCACCATATTCAACATGGTAACCTTCAGCTAACTCTTGTTCAGCTTCTGGTTGGTCAAATGGATGACGGTGAGTCACTGCTACACCTGCGACCACGAAGATCAAGAAACCAATAAATTGTGGAATGATGAACCACATATCACGTTGAGCTTCAACAATCTCACGAAGGTTAAAAGATCCCGCAATCGCAACCACACCCATTAATGAGATACCCAAGAACACTTCATAAGAAATGGTTTGAGCAGCAGAACGAAGACCACCAAGCAATGAGTATTTGTTGTTAGATGCCCAACCACCAAATAACACTGCATAAACTGCGATACCCGCCATTGCCATAAAGAACAACAGACCGATGCTCATATCAGCAACGCCCAAATATGGACTTACTGGGATAACCATAAATGAAAGTACCGCAGTTGCCATTGCAACTGCTGGTGCTAGACGGAAAGTCAATTTATCAGCAAACTTTGGTGTCCAGTCTTCCTTAAACATGATCTTGAGCATGTCAGCGACGATCTGGAACATACCTCCAGGACCGACACGGTTAGGACCATAACGATCTTGCCACAATGCCAAGAGACGACGTTCGATAAATGACATCAATGCAGCGATAAGAACCACAACCAACAAGATCACGATCGCTTGAATCACTGAATAAGCGATTGGCCAGTTCTCAGCCCAAAGTGGCGTTTGACGTATAATTTCTTGATTCATGAATTACACTCCTACCGCCACAGACACAGGCTCAGCCAATGAAACTGTTGGTGCTAAACCAATTGGATAACCAATATAGCCTGTTGGTAAATATTCAATCACTTGTACAGGTAAGCTAATACTTGTTTCGCCTGCTTGTACTGTAATACGTTGACCGTCTTGAACATTTAAACGTGTTGCATCTTGTTCACCAACAGCAAACATCGCTTCAGGAATACGAGATTCCATTGCAGGTGTTTTAATCGTAAATTCACCAGAACCAAAGATATGGTGCATTGGTACAAGACGGAAACTTTCAGGGTTCACTACAACAGCAGTTGGTGCCACATAGCTACGTGCAGGACGTTTAGCTAAACGATCAAATAGACGCACACCTGAATCACCGCCTTTTAAGTGACCACCCACTTCATCTTGGTATTTATTCCAAGCTTGTGGTGAGTTCCAACCTGCAGACCATGCGAAAGGTACTAGCGAAGAAGCTGTCTGATTACCGACATAACCTTCCATCGAGAACGTTAATGCTGAATCTAGATCAGTTGGCTGTTTAGGTTCATGAACAGATAATGGCGCGCGCATTGCTGTACGACCAGAATAACGACGTGGTTCACGCGCAATCTTCAAGCCATGGATACGATATCCTGCATCAGGTGCAACATCTTGAATGGCTTCAAGCACAGGAACATTCTTCACGATGTCATCAATCACATCATCAAGCAGTGTCCAATCTACAGCTTTGCCTTTGAGACCAGTCTCAACGGCATGTAACCAACGCCAAGATTCTTTAATTGCATATTCAGGCTTGTAATAGCTTGGGTCATATACTTGATAGAAACGTTGCGCACGACCTTCTTGGCTCACAACAGTACCATCACCCTCTGCAAAACTTGCAGCAGAAAGAACGATATCTGCTAGTTTCAGAGTTTCTGTTTCACTATGATCCAATACGATTACGGCTTCAGCTTTCTCAAGTGCAGCTTTGACTTGTGCAACTGGTAAACGACGAGTTAAGTCATTTTCAACCACAACCACAGCATCATACTCTTGAGCAAACGCCTGTTCTAAGCTTAAACCACCGAATAATGCTAGACCCATTGAGTTCACTTCAGGAACCGTCAAAGATAAACCAGCATTTTCACCAAGATTCTGTGCAACTTGTGCAGCAGCTTCCATAATCGCTAAGTCTTGTAAGCTTGTACCAGAGATAATCAATGGTTTTTTCGCCGCTTTTAAAGTGTCAGCAATCGTTTGTGCAAATGCTTTTGCATCATCGTCAAGACCAGATACTGTTTCACCTTTTACAGCAGCAGCGACAGCAAAACCTAAACGTGCAATATCGTTTGGAGAAGCAACAACTTCACCTGTTGCAACATCCGCTAAACGCGTTTGTGTTGCAGCAAGAATATAAATCGGTGATTTTGCTTCTTGGCCAATACGTTGCACAGGCTCTGCTAACCAGTCAGGAGTACGCGTTTTCGCAGCCATTTCTTTCGCTTTATTTTTCGCAGCTTGGCGAACTGATAAAGCCATACGTGGTGCTGTTTGTGTTAAGTCTTCACCCAAGATTAGAACTGCATCATAGCTCTCAATTTCACGCATGTTCGGGTTATAGATACCCTGTGTTTGCATGATTGAAGCAGCTAACTCAACCAAGTTCTGTTCTTTTTGAGACATACCTGTTGAATAGTTGGCTTGACCAACAAGTTGGCGAAGTGCGTAGTTTGATTCCAAGCTTGCACGAGGAGAACCGATACCTAGAACTTTCTTACCTTTAAGCTGCGCAATTACTTGATCAAGTGCCTGATCAACACTCACAGTTGCAACAGTTTCACCATTACGGAATTGAGGTTGGCGTGGACGATCTTCACGATTGACATAACCCGTACCGAAACGACCTTTATCGCAAAGGAAGTATTGGTTTACTGAACCATTAAAACGGTTTTCTACACGACGGATTTCACCATAACGCTCACCTGGAGAGATGTTACAGCCCGAAGAACAGCCATGACATACGCTCGGAGCATACTGCATATCCCATTTACGGTTATAACGTGCAGAGTGCGTTTTATCGGTAAATACACCTGTTGGGCAGACTTCAGTCAAGTTACCAGAGAATTCAGATTCTAAAGTACCTGATTCCGGACGACCGAAATAAACACGTGATGCATTCGCATAAACACCAAAGTCGGTACCACCCGCATAGTCTTTATAGTAACGAACACAACGGTAACAAGCGATACAACGGTTCATTTCATGTGCAATAAAAGAACCTAACTCTTGGTTATGATGTGTACGTTTCGTAAAGCGATAGCGACGACGATCGTGCTGAGTCATGACCGTCATATCTTGTAAATGACAGTGACCACCTTCTTCACAGACTGGACAGTCATGTGGGTGATTCGTCATCAAGAATTCAACAATCGATGCACGAAACTCTGTTGCTTCTTTGTCTTCAATCGAAATGTAAGTATTGTCAGCGGCTGGTGTCATACAAGACATTACCAAACGCCCACGTGTGTCCTCAGGATTCGCGTATTGAGTTACCGCACATTGACGACAAGAACCAACAGAACCTAAGGATGGGTGCCAACAAAAATACGGGATATCGATGCCAAGGCTTAAACATGCTTGTAGCAAGTTCTCTGAGCCATTGACTTCATACGATTTTCCATCGACATGAATTGTAGCCATAGTCGAATTCCTTAAACCTGTTCTACATCGCGAGTAGCTGCATGGGTTTTAACCTTTGCCTCAAACTCATGACGGAAATATTTTAATGCGCCCATCAGTGGCTCCATCGCACCTGGTGCGTGGGCACAGAAAGTCTTACCAATCCACAACTTTTTAGTGAGTTCAGACAGATGTTGAATATCTTCCATCTTACCTTCACCACTTTCGAGTGCTTTCAGTGCTTTAACAGCCCATGGCAAACCATCACGGCATGGCGTACACCAACCACACGATTCACGCGCAAAGAATTCTTCTAAATTACGGGTCGCTGAAACCATACATTGGGTTTCATCTACCACCATCAACAAACATGTTCCTAAACGTGAACCTGCCTTCATGATGCTTTCAGCATCCATTGGTAAGTCAATATGTTCAGCAGCTAAAAAGTCTGTTGATGCCCCACCCGGCAACCATGCTTTCAGTGTTAAACCATCACGCATACCACCTGCATGATCTTCAATCACTTCACGTGCAGTTGTACCAAATGGCAACTCCCAAAGACCAGGGAATTTCACCTTACCTGATGCACCGTAGATCTTCGTACCAGGGTCTTTAGACTTATGTGCAGAAAGGTTGATATACCATTCTGGACCACGCAACATAATCGCTGGCAAGTTATTGTAGGTTTCTACGTTGTTTACAATCGTTGGACGACCCCATGCACCCGCAACTTGTGGGAATGGTGGTTTGGTACGTGGATTGGCACGACGACCTTCAAGCGAGTTGATTAATGCAGTTTCTTCACCGCAGATATAACGACCTGCACCTGTATGAACATACATTTCGAAATTCCAGCCGCTACCTAGGATGTTTTCACCTAGATAACCTTTGGCACGGATTTGCTCTAATGCTTCATTCAAGTATTGAGCAGCTTCGATATATTCACCACGAATGAAGATATAACCATGAGTTGCCTCTAGGGTATAACCAGCAATCAACATACCTTCGATCAATTGATGTGGAAGTTTTTCCATCAACAAACGGTCTTTGAATGTTCCAGGTTCCATTTCATCAGCATTACAGATCAAATATCGTGGACCACCATCATTTGGTGCCATCAATGACCATTTAATTCCTGCCGGGAAACCTGCACCACCACGACCTTTAACCGTTGCAGCTTTAATGACGTCGAGTACATCTTTTGGAGGCATACTAAGTGCTTTTTTAAAGCCTGCATAACCTTCTAAAGCTTCGTATTCATCAGCATTGCGTACTGCATCTTGCTTACTCAAACGCCAAGTTAGCGGATGAGTTTCTGGGTTACCGTCGCCATAAATTGGTTTTGGTTCAGTATTCATACATACTTCTCCAATAACTGTTTAACTGATGATACATCCACTAAACCGTGAGTATCTTCATCAATCATTAACGTTGGACCTTTGTCACAATTGCCTAAACAGCAAATTGGAAGCAAGGTGAAACGACCATCTGCTGTAGTTTGTCCGTATTGAATGCCTAACTCGCGCTGAAATGCTTCTGCTAAAGTTTCTGCACCCATTAAGAAGCAAGCAATTGAATCACATAATAAAATTACGTGACGACCTACAGGTTGACGATAAATACGGTTGTAGAACGTTGCTACACCCTCTAAATCAGCCACACTGATAGTCAGCAATTGCGCAATTGCATTCATTTGAGCGTCATCTACCCAACCATTACGGCGTTGTACACACTTTAAAGCATCCAAAGAAGCTGCGCGTGGATACGGATAGTGACCAATGTGATGTTCAATTTCATGGATTTCGTCAGCAGTCAAAATCCCTTCAACATTCACACGTGGTTTTTTATCAGTCAAAATCATCATAATCGTTTACCCCTAGCGATCCACGTCAGCCATAACCACGTCAATGGTCGCCAAATAAATGATCAAGTCAGATACTAAGCTGCCGTTAATAACAGAAGGCATTTGCTGTAAATGAGTGAATGTTGGCGTACGAATACGAGTACGGTAGCTCATAGTTGACTTATCAGAAGTGAGGTAATACGTACTCGCACCTTTCACTACTTCAGTCATGAATGAAGACTCACCAGCAGGCATAACAGGACCCCATGACACGCTCAAGAAGTGCGTAATCAAGGTTTCAATATCTTGTAATGTCTTATCTTTCGGTGGTGGAACTGCCAATGGATGATCCGCTTTATATGGACCAGAAGGCATATTATCCAAGCACTGTTGAATGATTTTTAGTGATTCAGTAATTTCACGGAAATGCACTAAAACACGCGCATATGCATCGCCTTCATACTCAACTGGAACATCAAAGTCGAAGTTCTCATAACCACTGTATGGACGATATTTACGGACATCAAAATCAATACCAGTTGCACGTAAACCAGTACCTGTCACACCCCAAGCTAACGCAGACTTAGCATCGTATTGCGCTACGTTACGCGTACGACCGATAAATACTGAGTTTTTAAGTGCAGCTGTGTAGTACTCGTTCAAACGTTTCGGCATCCACTCTAGCAACTCTTTAACAAGTTTTTGCCAGTTGTTTGGAAGGTCATGCGCCGTACCACCGATACGGAACCATGCTGGATGCATACGGTAGCCCGTAATCGCTTCAACGATGTCATAGACTTTCTGACGGTCTGCGAACATATAGAATACTGGAGTCATACCACCAGCATCCTGAATCGCTGTACCACAGAATAATAAGTGGTTATTGATACGGAACAATTCGTTCAACATCACACGAATCACTTGCGCACGCTCTGGTACTTTAATCCCTGCAAGCTGCTCAACTGCCATTACATATGGCATGTTTTGCGCACAACCACCTAAGTAGTCAACACGATCCGTATAAGGAATGAATGAATGCCAAGTTTGACGTTCAGCCATCTTTTCCACACCACGGTGGTGATAACCGATATCAGGCACACAGTCTTTGACTTCTTCACCGTCCAACTGTAAAACCACACGGAAAGCACCATGTGCAGATGGATGGTTAGGACCTAAGTTGAGGAACATGAAGTCTTCATCAGCGTTACCGCGTTTTAGACCCCAGTCTTCTGGTACGAAACGTAAGTGTTCTTGTTCGAAATCTTGTTTCGCTTGATCTTGCATATATGGCGTATATTCTGTCGCACGCGCAGAATATTCTTTACGCAACGGATGACCTTCCCAATAAGTCGGCAACAAGATACGACGGAGCATTGGATGCCCTTCGAAATTGATCCCGAACATATCGTAAGCTTCACGTTCGTACCAGTTGGCATTTGGCCAAATGTTGGTTGCCGTTGGAATGTTTAAATCATTTTCATTCAACGCAACTTTGATACGGATATCACTATTTCGCTCAAGCGATAATAGATGATAGAACACAGTGAAGTCAGATGGAGGCAACCCATCACGGTGAACACGTAAACGCTCATCAACCGCAGACAAGTCAAACAGCATCACATAAGGACGTTCCACTTTACGGAGGAACATGAGGACTTCTTGCACGCGTGCGCGCTCAACCCAGACAGTTGGAAACTCTTCACAAGTCGCTTGCACGTAGAAGTTCTCACCAAATTTGGTTTTGAGCTCTTCTACAATTGCAAATGCTGGGCGTGAATCAACCTGAGTCGATTCTGGCATAGCAATGTCAGTTTCAGCCATTGGCTTGGCTTCCTATTTAATACAAATTCTGTCAATTTCCACGATGACCATATCCAATAAGCGATATGTCAAAAACTCATCGTTTAAATTATTTAATTTCATCCATAGAGCGTAGGTTTTTTACCGCAATACGATCAGCATTTTTACGGTCACGTTCTGGCATCATCTTTGGCTTATAAACAGGCTGAAGATCATCACCAATAACCGCTGAAAGTGGACGGCGCTCTAGTTGAATTTGGTCTTGAAGTAACATCAATGCTTGGATTAATGCTTCTGGACGCGGTGGACAGCCTGGGATGTACACATCAACAGGAATAATCTTGTCTACACCTTGCACCACAGAATAGATGTCGTACATACCACCAGAGTTTGCACAAGCACCCATTGAAATCACCCATTTTGGCTCCAACATTTGTTCATACAAACGTTGAATTACAGGTGCCATTTTGACAAAGCAAGTTCCTGCAACGATCATCAAATCCGCTTGACGAGGTGAAGCACGAATAACCTCTGCACCAAAACGTGATAAATCATGAACGCCAGTTAATGTAGTTGCATATTCAACGTAGCAGCATGATGTACCAAAGTTGAATGGCCACAAGGAGTTCTTACGCCCCCAGTTCACAGCTGTATGCAACACATCTTCAAGACGTGTCATCATCACACTTTTATTAACTTCTTCCTCTAATGGATCAGTTACGATCTGACGATCTTGCAATGGATATTGATCGGCATCTGGATTCGCACGGGTTAAAGTATATTTCATCCCGACTTACTCCTGTTTAAATGATGATGTAGTCGGTGTTTTAGATTTAACACGACCAGAAGACTGTGCTGGAATATGACCTGTAGGATCGACAACCAATTCTTCAATGTTATTGAATCGAGTGATCTCAGCAATATTCATATTTGGCGAACCAATTTTCATTGCTACACCTGCAGATTTACGACGATCTACTGGCGCCCAGTTCAACGCACCAACAGAAATGGCATAAATCAAGGCAATCAAGAGATCAACCACAAAAATCACAACCGTGGTAAATCCAAACCACCCTACTTCACGCACAGATGTAGACCACGCGTAGAGATAGAGAGCTTCAAGATCAAAAACAACAAAGAAAATGGCAACGAGATAGAATTTGGCTGACAAGCGAATACGAGCACCGCCCGCACCTACTACGCCTGATTCAAACTGCTCTTGCTTGGCACGCCCCCATGCTTTACCCCCAAGGAGTAAAGGGACTGTCAGCATAAAAACGCAAAGAAATGTAACGCCGATCACGAAAGCGATAATCGCCCAATCGTATGGAGTAATGGCACTCATGCGGGGATAACTCCTGGCAGGCCTATTTTTAACAAAGAATGTATGTATTGGCCTTCAAATACACCAAACACAAAATTAATCCCGCCAATTGTACCTGATTTCTAATTTCTCATGCTAGTTGAAGCGCTTTAGTCTTTTGGATGATTTTGTTCATAAATTTACTGATATATATAAGATCAGTGTTAATTCACCCTCAAAAATCGATTAATCAAATCACGTATAAGTTATTAATCATTTTTTTCTATATTTATGCGCCAAAAACATTCTTCTTTTACAAGCCATGCGCAAAAATATAACAACATGAACCAAATGATTGCATAAGCATAAATTTATGGTGAAATTTTAAACAAAATTTATATAATAGCGCCACTCAAAAGCCATCAGGAACAGCGTTAGAATGCCCTCACTTAAAGTCGCATCAAAATCTCTTTCGCTTTCCCAATTATTTCTATTGTTCAGTGCAGTTATCTTGTTCTGCTGTTTACTTGGCATCGCAACACGCCAACTTACATTTTTAGCTTCATTTTGGCCAGCTAACTCCGTTCTTTTAGGTATCCTGATTCGCTTCCCTAAAACACGCCACCCCATCAGTTTTATTGGCGCTATAGCAGGATATTTAATTGCAGATTCAATGCAAGATACCCCTTTTTTGCTGAATGTATGTTTAACCTCAGCCAATTTACTCTATGTCATCACCACATTAGCGCTCTATATTAGATTTCGGAATTACATTCGCTCATTACATCAAGGTTACTTTTATCTCTTTTTATTTAGCTTTTGCTGTATTGGGGCTTTATCTAGTTCATTATTCGCAGCGATTTCACTCCCCTATTTTAATACTAAATTTGCTTTGGGTACGTTTTGGATCGATTTTGGCTATTGGTTTACGGCTGAAATCCAAAATGCCCTCTTACTTCTTCCTGCACTACTTAGTGCACCAAACTTTAAAGAGTTAAAACAACAATTTATAGAATTTAAAACTCAAACTGTTCAACAGAGTTTTCCGTTATTTGCAGTTCTTATTTCAATTGTGATTGCATATTACGATACAGGACCAGGTTCGCTACTTTACCCAATTGCACCCTTGATTTGGTGTGCGCTTGCTTATCGACATTTTTCTGTTGCAATCATTACTTCGATAACCTGTGCTTTTATCATTGATCATGTTTCAGAAAATTATTTACAACTCTATCCACATGAATATTTAAACAATACCATCTCTATTCGATTTGGCTTGATTATGATGACGATTGCACCTCTTACTGTGTCCAATATCAATATGGTAAGGTCAAAGCTCATTCAAGAATTACAACACATCATTGCACATGATGAACTCACCTCTAGTTTAACTCGACGGCAATTCCTCCAGTCAGTACAACTCCTACATGCTCAAGCTCAAAAAGCACAACAAACCACTGCATTTTTGATGCTCGATCTCGACCACTTTAAAAAAGTGAATGATACCTATGGTCATCAAATGGGAGACAAAGCACTGAAATATTGTGTACAGGTGATTCATTCATTACTCAGACCAAATGATTTACTTGGACGTTTAGGTGGTGAAGAATTCGCAATTTTTATGAGTGATATCGACCCTGATACAGCTTTTCAATATGCTGAAAATATACGTTTAAACATCAGTAAGATGCCTATTCCACTCAATGATCAGCAGCAGTTTTACATACAAGTCAGCATTGGAATCTGTTTGTGTACTCCTGAAAATCAACAGTCTATTGATGCACTATTTAAACAAGCTGACGATGCGTTGTATCAAGCCAAACATCAAGGACGAAACCAAGTTGTGATGTCGACATAATATGTTTCAATTCAGCTACATGCTTTAATTAAGTTTATACACTCTTGTCTTCATTCATCGGTATTCTAGAGTTATAAAACAAGGAGAAAAATATGCAGCTAGAATACACACATGACACAGACTATTTCTTTTTCTCACAACTCTTAATGCGTCATATCGAAACTTATATTCAAAAACATCCTGACGCAGACAATGCGATTTTTGACCTAAGAGATATTTATGAAGTTTTTAGAGAGGATTTTGCTGCGACCACTACAAATCTAGAAGGTATTCTAAATATTGCAGATACATATAAAGTCGAAACACTTGATGGAGATAAACCACTCATTCGAAACTATAAGATTGATGTAAAAAATAACTCTCTATTGATTGATTTTAATGCAGATGCATTACAGCGTTTAAAATCGGGGTATCCACTTATCGAACCAGATGCTTCTGTGCAAGAATAATTAATTGTGACAAAGAGAAACCTCAGATATCTGAGGTTTATTTTTTTGCAGGCTGTTTATAACGTTTTGCTGGCCATGTCATGATAAAACGCGCCCCACCGAGATTTGGGCTTTGATCGACTTGTATATCACCACCAAACCAATATGCGATACGGCTTACAATTGACAACCCCAATCCATAACCACCTGAGGCACGAGTACGACTATCATCTAAGCGTGCAAAAGCTTCGAAAATACGTGATCGCTCTTGCTCTGGAATACCAGGACCATCATCTTCGACGCAGACATAAGCTTTACCATCTGCACGAACACCACCACTAATTCGCACTTTATTGTCACAATAGCGAACCGCATTCCCCACAAGATTTTGTACGACTCGATGTAAATAGCGTCTTTCAGCATCGACACGAAGCGCTAAAGGAGGTGCAATGAGTTCGATCTCTTTTTGTGTTTTCAGTGCTTCTGTTTCCATCGCCACTTGATCCAACACTTCAACTAGCACGACATCTTCAAAATCTAATGATGGTGTACCCTGCTCCAATTTGGCATAAGTCATAATCTCATCAATCAAGGTATTCAGCGCTTCAATGTCTTTATCAATCATATCCACTTGCTGAATCCGATAATTATAATCATCTTCTTCGGCAAGCATTTCCATCCCAAAGCGTATACGAGCAACAGGTGTGCGCAACTCATGAGAAACCGCACGCATCAACTCACGTTGTGCCTCGATTAAACGCTGAATATGATCGGACATATTGTTATAGCTGGATGCCAAGTTTGCCATTTCATCGCTTCCCTCGATCGGGACACGCAATGACAGATCACCAGATTTCATTTTGTTTAAGGCATGACGAACCTGACGAATCTTTCTTTCTAAAGGTAAAATCAATCCATATACGCCTAAACTCAACAAGAATAAGCTAAATAGAGTAATCCCTGCTGCAAGCTGGAATGGCATCCAATTGAACATTGGGACTGGACCTAAGACCAAAACTTGTGCTGGATGATTCGGCATCGGTGAAACAATCGAAATGGTTGTGCCTCGAACAGTCGCACTATCCTTATACAACAGGACACTTTGATCTTGGCGTAAACGACCAATTTGCTCTGAATCGAGATTAATCTCACGAATATCTAAAATATCAATCGGATAATAGAAGTGCTTTTTAATTTTTTCTAAATATTCACGCTCTTGTCCCGGATAGAAAATTAAATAATCCAAGACAAATATAGGCAACGCCTTCATCTGACGTTCGCCAATTTTATCTACTTTAATATAGATAAAATGCTTCGGGTCATCTTTTAGACCAATAATAATATAACCAACCCCGTTGTTTGCATCGTAGCGCACAACAGACTTTTGCTCAGAAATTCGTCTTTTTTCAGTTCGAGATAATTCAACACGCGCAGCATCAACATAATAAATTGGAAGCTCTAACAAATCAGAAGCATCAGAAATCCAATCTAGCTTTTGCTGCTTGGCAGGCTGGCGAGATACCCCTTCACTAATTACGAATGAAATCCCATCCGTAAGTGATTCACGATATTCTTGCGCACGTTGGTAGTTAATGATTTGAACCAGCAAATAACAAAATGCGGCAACCACAACCACTAAAACGACCAAACCAGCATAGATACGCAAGAATATGCTGTTTTTGAGTACTCGACTTACCATAAGGTCAATAATTCCAAACTAATTAAAGTCCCTCCTGAGCAGTAAACTGCACAAGTCCCTTTTTTCAAGGGAGTCATCCCCCTTTCGTGAAAAAGAGGGATTCGGAGGATTTAGACCCCGTTGGTTTCTTTTACAAATAAATAACCTTTACTACGTACTGTTTTAATACGTTTAGGGTTTTCTGGATCATCACCGATTTTTGGACGAATACGTGAAATACGCACATCGATCGAACGATCTTGTCCATCGTATTCAATACCACGTAAGCGCTCAAAGATGTCTTCACGCGATAAAATGCGCCCTGCATTAGATGCTAATAACCATAATAAGTCATATTCAGCGCTAGTGAAGTCTACTAATTCGCCATTTAAAGTGACTGAGCGACCACCATTATCAATCACAAGATCATCGAATTCGATACGTTGAGCAACTTCATCTTCTACTGTTTTGTCAGTACGACGTAAAAGTGCGCGAATACGAGCCAACAACACACGTGGCTGTACAGGTTTAGCGACATAATCGTCCGCACCCATTTCTAAACCAAGTACCTGATCCATATCTTCAGTACGCGCTGTCAACATCAAGATCGGTTGATGGTAATGTGGGCGAACTTCACGACAAACTGTTAAGCCATCTGCGCCTGGTAACATCACATCAAGTACAACTAAATCTGGTTGTTCGCTAATAATACGACGAATGGCGCGGTTACCATCTGTTTCAACACCAACTTCTAACCCATTACGGATTAAATACTCTTGTGTTAAACGCGCTAATCGTTCGTCATCTTCAACAATCAAAATCTTCGGTAACTTTTCTTCTTGGCTCATATGTTTGCCCCTACAATCAGAGAGAATCTATCTTTAAAAATCTGACAGATACATTGGTTTATGTTTTGCAATATACACACGTTTACATTGTAAACAAGTAGTCGTTCACCAAACTGATACACGGCAATATAGTTTTGTTATATTTTTATTAAAATTATGAATTTTAATATGTTTTTCTATTTTCAGCTCAGTTTAAGAACAGGATGAATTTTGAGTATAGATTTTGTACCAGTGTTAAACAATTTGTTTCTTAACTGATCGATACTGATTTAAGTGTTTGTTTTTTGAGTTATCCACAGAGTTATCTATAAGCCTTTTTAGACGGCTTTGTTATGCTATGTGCCTGTGAATTCAGCAGTTAAGACATGAAAAAAAATTTACTAAAATGTCAAGGATTGATCTGCTGTTAAAAATCCCGTATCTTGTGTTGAAAATAAACTTTAACCACTAAGTATTGTGTTTATCCCTCAAACATCGTGGCATACTTTTTGCTCGATTCAAACGGTCCATGAACATAAAAATAGATGATAATGGAGCTATGCTGACATGAGCATCATCACTTCTACTCCTGGCCAACTTCAGGTTATTAAGCGCACTGGCGAAATTGCGACTTTTAATGCTGAGAAAATCTCTGTTGCGATTGGGAAAGCATTTTTAGCTGTTGAAGGTCAACAAGGAGCAGACTCAAGTCGCATCCATGACCGTATTTCTCAACTTACTGAAATGGTAATGAACACGTTTAAACGTCGTTTACCATCTGGCGGTACGATTCACATCGAAGAAATTCAAGATCAAGTTGAATTGGCACTCATGCGTACAGGCGAGCAAAAAGTTGCTCGTGCTTATGTGATTTATCGTGAACAACGTGCAACTGCTCGTCAGCAAACAGGTGCAAATCACCATCCAACATTGCAAATCACCGATCACAATGGTCAGCTCCAACCGTTGGATTTAGGTGCGCTTACAGCAACGATTGAAACTGCAAGCGAAGGCTTGGAAGGAATTGACGTTCAAGCGATTGTCGATGAAACCGTTAAAAACCTTTATAACGGCGTAAAAGAAAGTGACATCGCAACAACGATGATGATGGCGACTCGTACGCGTATCGAACAAGAGCCAAACTATACTTATGTGACTGCACGTTTGTTATGTAATGAGCTTGTCGGCACTGGATTAGAATTCTTAGGTTTATCAACGGATACATCTGAGAATGATGCTTTAGAACCTTTCTTAAAGAAAGGTATCGAGCTTGATCTTTTATCTCCTGATCTTCTTAATTTTGACCTTGCTAAATTATCAGCAGCGATTCAACCTGAACGCTCAAATCAATTTACCTATCTAGGTCTACAAACTTTATTCGATCGTTACTTCATTCATTCAAATGGTGTACGTTTTGAATTACCACAATTATTCTTTATGCGTGTTTCAATGGGTCTCGCACTCAATGAAGAAAATAAAGAAGAGCGTGCAATCGAGTTTTATAACTTATTATCTAGCTTCGATTACATGGCATCTACGCCAACGCTATTTAACTCAGGTACATTACGCCCACAACTATCAAGCTGTTATTTAACAACAATTGGTGATGACCTATATGACATTTATGGTGCGATGCGTGACAACGCAATGCTTTCTAAATGGGCTGGTGGTTTAGGTAATGACTGGACACCTGTACGTGCTTTGAACTCATATATCAAAGGTACAAATGGTAAGTCTCAAGGTGTTGTTCCATTCCTTAAAGTAGCGAATGATACCGCAGTTGCTGTTAACCAAGGTGGTAAGCGTAAAGGTGCAGTTTGTGCGTACTTAGAAACTTGGCACTTAGATGTTGAAGAATTCCTAGAATTACGTAAAAACACAGGTGATGATCGTCGTCGTACTCACGACATGAATACAGCGAACTGGGTTCCTGATTTATTCATGCAACGTGTATTTGAAGATGCTGAATGGACATTATTTACACCTTCAGAAACGCCTGATCTACACGATCTAACAGGTGCTGAGTTTGCTGAACGTTATACGCATTACGAAGCAGTAGCAAAAGAACAAAACATGCTACACAAGAAAGTACGTGCCAAAGACTTATGGCGCAAAATGCTTTCGATGTTATTTGAAACAGGTCATCCGTGGATCACTTTCAAAGACGTATGTAACTTACGTTCACCACAACAACACGTTGGCGTGGTGCACTCATCAAACTTGTGTACTGAAATTACATTGAACACAAGCCAAGATGAAATCGCAGTTTGTAACTTGGGTTCGATTAACCTTGTACAACACGTTCAAGGTGGTGTGTTAGATCGTGAGAAATTAGCTCGCACGATTAAAACTGCGGTACGTATGCTCGATAACGTAATCGACATCAACTACTACGCTGTACCACAAGCGAAAAACTCGAACTTAAAGCACCGCCCTGTCGGTATGGGTATCATGGGCTTCCAAGATGCACTATATGAAATGGGTATTGCTTACGGTTCAGATGCAGCAGTTGATTTTGCTGATGAATCTATGGAAGTGATCAGTTACTACGCGATTCAAACATCAAGCGATCTTGCGCTAGAGCGTGGTGCTTACTCAACATTTAAAGGTTCATTGTGGGATCAAGGCATCCTACCAATCGACTCTTTAGAGTTAGTTGCTAAATCACGTCCTGAACGTATGTTCGAAGTTGATCGTACTCAACGTTTGGATTGGGATAGCTTACGTGCCAAAGTTCAAAAAGATGGTATGCGTAACTCAAATGTAATGGCGATTGCACCGACTGCAACGATTTCAAACATTTGTGGTGTGTCTCAGTCGATTGAGCCAACATTCCAAAACTTGTATGTGAAATCTAACCTGTCTGGTGAATTCACAGTGATCAACCCTTACCTTGTTCGTGCATTAAAAGAACGTGGTCTATGGGATACCGTGATGGTAAATGATCTGAAACACTTTGAAGGTTCAGTACAAAAGATTGCACGTATTCCTGAGGAGTTGAAAGCAATCTTCGCGACAGCTTTTGAAGTGGAAACTCGTTGGATCGTTGATGCAGCATCACGTCGTCAAAAATGGATTGATCAAGCACAGTCGCTGAACCTTTACATCGCTGGTGCAAACGGTAAGAAACTTGACATTACCTATAAGATGGCATGGTTACGTGGTCTTAAAACGACTTATTACCTCCGTGCTTTGGGTGCGACTTCTGCTGAGAAATCAACAATCAATACGGGTGCATTGAACGCAGTTAAACCAGCATCAGTTGAGGCTCCTGTCGTTGCAGCTCAAGCGGTTGAAGAGAAGAAACCAGAAGCTCAAGTTGAAGAAGATGGTTTCACTACAGCAGCACCTGTACCAATGGCATGTTCAATCGACAATCCAGACTGTGAGGCTTGTCAGTAGGGCTGATACTTAAATAAACGTATACTTTTCATAAAAAACCCCTTGTAGATTATTTATTTAAATACTTTACAGGGGGTATATTTTTATATTTAATAAACTTATGGGAGATGATATTTAAAAAAAGTATACAAATATGATAAAACGAAGTATCAAAAAGTTTATTGCAAGCGATAAACATCCAATGGTGATACTTATAGATGAGAACAGAATTCCATTGTTCTATCCAAATGTTTATGCAATGACAAAGTATAGATCTTTAGGACGGGCTGCTAGTACCATTGAAAAAGTATTAAGATGTATCGGTATTGCACATTCTTGGGCATCATTAAATAAAGTTTCCTTAGAAGAAAGCATCTTATATGCTGATTTCCTAAC
The DNA here is from genome assembly GCF_015351505.1 of Acinetobacter sp. SK-43. Classification (NCBI taxonomy): domain Bacteria; kingdom Pseudomonadati; phylum Pseudomonadota; class Gammaproteobacteria; order Moraxellales; family Moraxellaceae; genus Acinetobacter; species Acinetobacter sp. SK-43. The sequence goes on along the minus strand of NZ_JADKPY010000026.1, from coordinate 6,351 downwards.
CATAGAACAATTACAAGATTTAGCTTTTTTCCTTAGATTAAAACGAAAGCATCAAGATCAGATATCTTCCGAAAAAGATGAACAACAATCCTTAAATCCCAAAAAACTTTCAAAAAAAATTGAAAACATCATCTACATCGAGTCATCCAAAACAGAAACAAAAAGTGCAACTTCAGCTGAAGAAGGCGCCTTCCAAATTAAGACCATTTTTAACTACTTTAAATTTCTACTGCAAAGATCGAAATATCGTTTAAACAAAAAAAAATTTTTTGATATTGAGCAACGACTAAATTATTTTTATTCATTAGCACCTAAAGTTTCTAATAAAAGCGATCAAGATGCACCAGAGGGGCTTTCAGCTAATGAACGCAATACTCTTGATGAAATTATTAAACCCGATCATCCAGATAACCCATTCCGAAATGAATTTTTAAAATATAGAAATCAATTAATTTACGAAATTATGTTAAGCACAGGAATGCGAAGAAGTGAATTAAGATTTCTAAAAATTGAAGATGTTAATTACACTTTCCATACTATTAATATACGAGTCTCAAAAACAGTTCAACGTGAGGTTAAATGCTCCTCCAAGGCTTGTGAATATTTTCATAATTATCTTACAAAGTATTTAAATAAAATTCCTTTCAAACATAGAAAGCATGGGTATCTATTTACAACAGAGACAGGTAAGCATTTATCAAATGATGCTATCAATCTTACATTCAGAACATTAAGACGCCATTCCAAGATAACGACTTTTTTAACTCCTCATACAATGAGAAGAACGTGGAATGATATTTTTAGCGAAATGATAGATAGCATTCCAGAAGATCGTAGACCCGACAAAGAAATAGAAAAACAAATCCGGAATAGAATAATGGGATGGAGTTCAATATCTGAAATGAGCAACCGATATGCACGTCGATCGATCAGAGAAAAGGCAGATGAGCTTGCTGAGTTACTTGCAAACAATATTCTTGTGAAGCCAGAGTAATAAACATGCAAACTAATACAATTAAAGAAATCATACCACTGAAAAAACGAACAATTATTTTATTAGATGGAAGAGAAATAACTGTTCCTCTTTACAAAAATTTTAAAATCAACAATCATGATGGTTTATCATTTCTTCTTCATTTTAACATTTTTAATGATAACAATATACTACATAGAGCATTATCGAATCTTGTGATAGATATGCTTTCCATTCATTCAATTACATATACAGCAACGACTACAAGAGCTTTAAAAAAATGGTTTGAATGTGATGTTTGTTTAGCTACAACTTTAGGACTTGACTGCTTAGATTCCTTAACCAAGGTAAACATCAGCTATATCCCATTTATAACACCGTTATTAAGAAAACTTAGTAAAAATTTTAAGAACTTAGTATCAAATGATTTAGCCGATTTTTTAGAGAATTCAGAGAAGTGGGAGGAAAGGAAACCTGCTTATTTCAAATTAATCGCTAATGACCCTGAAAAAGGAGCTTTTACTCTACAAGAGTTGGAAAATATACATTCTAGCCTGAACATTGCTTTCAGTAACATGGAACTAAACTTATTTGACTATACTCTTGCTTGGTTTTTTCTCGCAACAGGTGTGCGTCCTGTTCAAATTTCACGTTTAAAGAATAAAGATATAGATATTATTAATAAAGATGTAATGATTAAAGTTCCCTTAGCAAAGGGTGAAGGCACAATTGAGCAAGGTTATTTTTTAAGAAAAGCTCCAACAGTTTTAGCCGAATGTTTGATTGAATATATTAGGACAGTACAAAACTCAGATAAGGATTCATCTCTCTTTGATTTAACCCCTAATCAAATTACGATGAAGATTAAATCTATTTTTAATAAATTAGATACCTATTCTTCAAGATTAGAATCAAAAATTCCTGTAAATGCCTATCGATTCAGATATACGCTAGCAACAAGAGCATTAGCTAATGGCGCCTCAGACCAAGAAGTCGCAAGACTCCTAACTCATCGTTCTCTAGCTTGTATAAAGTACTATCGCGCTTCAATGCCCTGATATGTGCTGAATTAGCAGGAGACTTTCACTTGGGATATGCTAGGCAGCTAACCGATAAAAGTTCTCTGCTATTTGATTTGGCGTTTTAAAATCCAAACTCTTTTGAATTCTTCGCTGATTATAAAATAACACAATGTATTTTGTAATATCTGCTTTAGCTTCATCTCTGGTTTTATAGTTGCAATGATGCACTAATTCATTCTTGAGTATGCCCCAGAAACTTTCAATCGGTGCATTATCGTAACAGTCCCCACGTTTGCTCATTGAACCTTGAAAATCACATTTTTCCAGTATCTTTCGATATTCATGGCTGCAATATTGGCTGCCTCTGTCCGAATGAATAATTAAGCCTTTCGTTGGTTTTTGATTACGAATCGCCATAGTCAGTGCATTGCAAACAAGTTGTGCGGTCATACGCTCATTTAAGCTATAGCCAACCACTTGTTTCGTGTACAGGTCTTTTACTGCTGCCAAGTATAACCAACCTTCAGCAGTCCAAATGTATGTAATATCGCTTGACCATGCAAGATTGGGCTTAGTCATTGAAAACTGTTGCTCTAGTAAATTTGCGTAGATCGCTCGATTATGATCACTCTTCGTAGTTCTTTTGAAACGCTTATGACGCTTACAATACAGCTGGTTGAGCTTTTTTATTTGACGTACAGCATACGTACTGATTTTGATACCTTGCGCTTGTAAATGCTTAGTTAATCGAATATAGCCATAGCTTTGTTTAGTTTCCTCATGAGCTATTTTGACCAAAATTGTCTGTTGATTTCGCTGAACCAATCTTTTATTCATGCCTCGTTTTAGCCAATCATAAAATCGTGACACTGAAACGTGAAGTAATCTAGCCATAAAGCTAATCGGGAATAAATATCTTTGCTGTTTCATATAGGCGTACCTTACTGACTTTCTTTCGCAAAGTACGCTGCTGCCTTTTTTAGAAATTCACGTTCCATTTCAGCTGTTTTGAGCTGTTGTTTGAGCTTTTTATTTTCTTCGAGTAAGGCATTTAGATCAGGTGAATATTGTTTAGTGCCTGCTAAGGTGCCAGTCTTTGCTTTATTATTCCAATTTGAAAGAGTTTGCATTGAAATGCCAAGTTGTCTGGCTGTTTCCGATACATTGCCTTGATTGGCTTCAATCAATTTTATTGCTTCAACTTTAAATTCTGCGGTGTAAGTCTTCTGTTTCTTGCTCATGGTAAACTCCTGATGAGTGTCTATAGTTTACCAAGTTAAAACCTCCTGTTTTCTCAGCACACATCACCCGATCTACAAAAACCAATTCAAGATGCTTTAAATGAAGAAATGAACTTCTTTGCAAAAGCATTTAAAGGTAAGTTAATCACATCTTTAGATGACGCAAAATTTCAGGACTCTCCAATCGTAGATTTCTTCCGATTAGCAGGAAAAACCGTTGGTTCATGTGGGACACAAGCTATATGCTATCAAAATGCTCCTATAGCGTGTTTGACATGCCCTTACTTTGAGCCACTAATAGATGCACCTTGGAATAAACTATTGAAATACCTAATTGAAGATCAAGCCAGAGAACAATCTTTGAGGATTAGAGAAATCAATATACAAGCTATTAAAGCAGTCAAAGATATTATGACTCTTATAGAATCAAGGAGTGATTAATGACTACAGTCATCGACTTTAGATCAGCTCAGCAAATAGACGTAAATAAAAACTTAGATGCATTCATTGCAAAAAATAAAAATAATTTTATATTTCCAGATAATGAATGGGAAGATAATATTTGGGAAATCACAAACTTTATAAAAACTAAGATTATTAATAGTAAATCAAAGAAAGTATATTTTCGCTCAGTAACTGAACACCCAATATGTAAAAATACAGTTAGCATCCCGATATCTGCACCTTTGATTGACTTCGCTAAAGCTGTATTTTGCGAAATCATGCGAGTAAAAAAGCTATGCGAATACAAACGAATTATTTATGCTATTCAGGCTTTAGAGTTTGCATTAATAGAACAAAAAAATTCAATATGTGTTAGTGAAATTAATATCTACACTTTAGATATAGCCGAAAAATATTTACTTTCTAAGTATAAAGATCCATGGAATATAGCAAAACATTTGGAGTCGATCGTAAATAATATAATTTTAAAAAAACAAATAAATACAAGAATTTATAATTGGACCACAACTATTACTTATAAAACACCTATAAGGAATGACCGCACACAAAAATCACACATAGAAGGAAACAAGTCCAAAATCCCACATTTGGAAGAAATTTTAGCACTTGCTGACATTCATTACTCTAGTAACCATATTCCAGATAGGATCGTTACCTGTTTTGCCGTATTAGCAATGTTCGCTCCTAGCCGAGGAACAGAGATATTATCTCTACCTGTAGATTGTATTGTAAAATTGACTGAACATAAGCAAGAAATTATGGGGATAAAATGGCTTCCTTTAAAAGGTGGTGACCCATTAACTAAATTTGCTGTAAATAAAGAGTATGAGGAATTAGCTACTGATGCTATTCAAAGTTTAAAAAAAATTGGGAAGTCTGCTCGTGATGCAGCACAATGGTATAGTAAAAATCCAGACCAACTATATCTCCCTGCTCATTTAGAACATTTAAGAAATCAACCAATAACTCTATGGGAGGCAGCTCAGATTTTAGGAAAAGAAAATCCTATTAAAGGAAGCCATGCGTTTAGATATGGCTTTTCTAAACCAATAGGAAGAACTACACATAAAGAAAGTATGTATTATAAAACAAGTCATTGGGTAGCAATTTATAGGTTTGAAGAACTAGAGAGTTTTATAACTTCAAAATTACCGCAAACATTCCCAATATTTGATGGCAGAACAAAGCAATATTGGCATGAATCACTGTTTGTTTTACCTAAAAACATTCTAAAACCTGATGCCGATACACTTCTAAATGTACCTATATCAATTGATATTAATCAAATAAACAAACAATTAGGTAGCAATCCTCAAGGAATTACAGTTTTCACTAGAAATAAAAAACAATTTTCTAGTGGTAAAAAAATGTATATTACCACTCATCAATTTCGTCATTTACTAAATACCCTAGCACAATCGAAAGCTCTATCTCAAGAACTCATTGCATTTTGGTCTGGAAGAAAAAGTGTTACGCAAAATGACGTTTACAATCACTTATCTCAAGAAGCGATTATTGAAGCATTTACCACACTTGAAAATGAGGTAAAGTGCCTTAATCAGATAGGAAATTTAGAAGAAAAAGCTAGGGCTGTCTCTAAAATAAACTCAATTAGCTATGAACAGGCCTTAAAAATAGAGTTAGGCTCAGTCCATTTAACTCAATATGGTATTTGTCGGCACGACTATTCGCTTACACCCTGCCCAAAAGATAAAGATTGTGGAAATTGTGGTGAGTTCTCCGTTATGAAAGGTAATTCAGAACATACAAAAGAAGCGGTTTATCAAGTTCAAATACTAGAAAATGCGATACATAACGCAAAAGAGGCTGAAAGAGATGGTCATATAGGTGCAAGAAGATGGATTGAGGTCAATGAACCTAAATTAGAACGTTGGAAAAAAATCAAAGCATTCTTAGAGGATGACAAGATTCCAATAAATACAATGTTCACACTAGCCGACTCATCTGACTATCATCAAACTAAAGTTGGCTTAGCATTTGCTGTAAGAGACTTAAAACGAAATTCGAAGGTTTAAATTTTTTGGATTAATATTATTTATGGCTACTGCACCAAGATTAACGAATGAAAGAATCGATATTGCTCTACTGCTACTTGACGGCTGGACTGGAAAACTGACTTGGCCTCGCTTTCTAGCTCTGCTCGAAATAGACCTAGGTCACAAGTATACGAAAGCTGCCTTATTAAGACACCCAAAATTCAAAAGGGAGTGGGAAAAAAGGAGATGGGATAACAACCCTGAAAAAAGTACTAAAAATACTTTTGGTAATCATGCTCTACAAACAGCTTTAGAAAAAATTGAAAAGCTAGAAAGAACAATTGAGCGCTTAGAGAATGATAATAATCTACTGCACGAAAAATTTATCGTCTGGGCTACAAATGCTGCATATAAAGCAATAACTATAGAAGAACTGAACAGACCAATTCCAATGCATTCAACTAAAAATACATCTTAAATACAAAAAACTTTATCCATATATATTAAGTTTTACTAAATATCGGATTTGGAAAAATTATACCATATGGTAATAAATCAGAAATACTAAAGGATATTTTATTAGGCTGCTAAATGATTAGGATATGTCATATTCAGACTTCTTTTTGTATTACACAAATCGTCGTGAATCATCA
>NZ_JADKPY010000025.1:0-64323 GCF_015351505.1 Acinetobacter sp. SK-43 | reverse complement strand
CATGCTTGTTTCAATTATTAATGAATACATTAAAAGCTCCTCATACTGTTCTTTGTAAAATTTTCATCAACGCTTTTACTATCAATGGTTATTGTCATAACTAAGCACACCAAATCAATCTACACAAAATAACGTTAATAACTTAGCCTTAAACTTTGAAAAATCAGGTGTATCTATTAGAATATTAAAAGCTTAATTAAATAGACTATTATGATGTTTTATAAAGAAAATTTTGTTTTTAATGAACTTAATTCAGCTATATCACATTTGACTGAAAATGAAATAACAGAATTGGTTAATCAATACTATGCTGGAGTAAAAGTAAAGGAACTCATCGAAAAATACAATATAAATATCCTTGCATCTAGGTTTGTTTCAGTATTCCCTTTAGTAAAGGTTAATATCAAATGTGAATTCTGTGATGTTCCAATGATTACAAAGTTGAACTCAAAGAGTTCATATGAAAAGCTAAGTCAAAAAGATATTATTTGTCAAGAATGTCAGCACCTACAAAGCAGGCCATGTAACTGCTCAAAATGTAAAGAAAAATCTAAATTAAAAGAACTAGAAAAAAAGCATAAACAAGATATTTTGAATAAGAAAAAAATTGCTTTTCTAGAGCAAATACAAGATACACCTTTCGTAAGAGAAGAAGATTTATCTTTAACCGATAAAATTTACTTAGCAAGCCTTTTACGAGAATGCTTGCATGAAAATGCTGAATACATTGAAAAGATTAATCAAAAAGATACAGTCATTACTCCGTATCTAGATTTCACAAGTGAACTTTTACAGCACCTGTTATCTAGAAAGCTTATTATTCCTTATTCTATAAATGATCTTGATAAGTTTATAGAGGAAAAAGATGGCACTATAAATTATTATATTTACTATATAAATTATCAGATCAACATCCAACCCAAGGATGGAGATTACCAAATGATGTTACATCGACTAATCTACCCTCGCCCAGATGAATTTTTAGAGAATCCAAATTTCTGTTATGAGTTTTGGAAGAAGATAGCATTTTATGAAAGTATGCAATATCTCATGTTTAAAATGAAAAGTGTGCGTTATGACTTTTCTCCTGGTCCCAAAACAACTAACGTATTCCAAAATTTGGTCAATAATTTCTCTGTAGGGCAAATTTACAATATTATCTATAGAGCTATTGCAAATAGTACAGAACAATACCAGTCTGGAAAAATTACAAAAAATCATGCTCAGAATATGGTTATCTCCTCATGTGAAGGTCAAGGTGAAAGAGCTATTGCTAACAACTGGAGCCTTACAGCTTACTCAAGGATTAAAGACCTACCACAGTCCCAAGTTAGTAAGATTTTCTTTGATTCAATTCTTCAGATTTCATACCTTGGTTTTTCAGAGAAACCCACCCTTAATTTATAAATATGAAAGAAATCAACTTAGGTAATTAGTAAGTCGATATGAATGTCCAACGATTTTTTGTAATAAGCGACTTGCAAGAGCACAATCTATTGCTTGCTGTGTAAATTCTAGATAAAGCGTTTAGCCATTTTTACATCTCCAAAGTTAACTTTACGTTAGCTTTAGAAGGAAACACTGTCCATTATTTTGGCTTGGATCATTTGAGAGTTTTTTTGTTAAATAGTTGATGATGGTACGATAAACTCAAAGTATAAATACATTCTTTAGAAATCATATTTCCCCTCGAATTGTACCAACAAAATGTAGTACCAAAACCAAACCACTATCGCTTTGAACCTGCTCAATTGGAACTCCTCTAGTCATATCATTATAGGAATTCATGAAGTAGTGAATCCACTCTGAATCTCCACCAGTTAAAACATATATTGCTCGATACATACGAATAAGCAATAAGGCCATTTCACCTTGTTTAGAAGTGGGATCAAGTATAGGATCGGCTTTTAAACGGCTCATCGAGCTGTGATGCACTCCAATCACAGATGCAACCTGTGATTGCTTTAAACCGAGCTGATCAGCAGCATTTAGAAATGCTTGTGCTAGCACCTTAGCTTCAACATTCGATTGGGTAATATTTGTTTTCATAAGCCTCTATAGAATCAACTAATTGAACAATATATTGGGGATTAGAAGAAATATATTGCCCTATGATTTTGCAACACAATGTGGGCATGATTCTTGGGCTGTTAATTCCATATCAAAAATTTTTGTACCTGAATAACCAACGCCATATCGAGTAAAGTAATTATTTACTAACTGAGTAGAATTTCTCCATTCTAAAAGCAGATCGATTGCAAGACCTGCAACTGCTAAGCTAGCAGAAACTGAATAAGGAGTATAGGCTGCACAAGGTCCTAACCCCATAATTTTTAGAAAATCCTTATTTGCCAGTGGATCAAATTTCTCTTTGTAGTCGTCCATCCCTGATTGATGTAAACAACTAATGCACCCCCCTTTACTCTCGTATTTAGAAGGCAAATTCATCAATGCTTGCACACATTCCCCATTGCCATATATCCATAGATGTAAAAGATTTGGTCTATATTCTTTAGATATTTGAAGTATTTTTTCATTTAAATACTCTGCAATTTCAATCTGACCAGTAGCATCTATAACTAAATCATATTCACTAAAATTACTTATCGTATTTACACTTTTACCTATAGAGTGAATATTAAGATTTTTATCACCAAATTGCTCTTTTATATACTTAACTATTGCCTCGGCTTTATTCAAACCAACATACTGCCTACCTAATATATGTCTACCTAAATTTTCAACCTTAAAGTCATCACTATCACAAATTTTGAAATCACCTTCTTCTAAGCTAGCACCAATTTTAATTAATGCATCTGCAACATACCCTCCTATTGCACCTGCTCCAATTTGTAGAATTTTCAAATTAGTTAAGTTATGAGGTTTAACATCTTTTATATTTCTATTGATTAGCTCTTGCATACAGTAATTTTTCACATACACAGGAAAAACAAGCTCTTTCAAAAATTCTGAAGATATTTCAATGTTTACATCTAACGACTTAAGATATACCCTCTTCCAATCGACATAAAAAGAAAACATATGATTTTCAAAACACAAAGAAATGAATAACTTCTTGTCAGTTCTAAATTCACGTAGGTATTTCTTCAATAAAATAAAACAATTCTGAGAAAATTTATAAATAAATAGAAGCATTTTCCCCAGAGTTATATCACCTTCTTCATTGAAAAAATTAGAAATTAATGGGAAATTAATGCTAGATATTCTTAAAATAATAAAATTAACTTTAATTGTTTTTTGAGCTTCGTCAGCATCCGCAGAATAGTATGTCAAAGAAATATTCTTTACACCCTCCCTCCCCTCAAGCTCTACAAATAAATTTTCCATTTTGAATTTCTTTTCGAACTTATTAGACAGTATCATCCAAATTGGAACTATTTCTTTTCTTAACTCCGAAACAAATCCAGAAGGGCTAATCAAATCTAGAATTACACGTTGAAATTGAGCTTCTAAAAAAGCTAAAATTTGTGTAAAATTTTTTCGATTAATTTCCACTTTATCATGCAATGCGTAACAAAAATAATAAGCATTCTTATTTAAATATTTAAAATCATGTTCAATAGAAAAGTGAGGTAGTGGAAATTTAAAATATTTGTTTATTTTTCGAATCTCAAGAAGATCATCAGTGAACAAATAGATATTAGGAGGAGATATAAAATCCCAATTCCTAAAAAAAACCCCCAATTTTATATCCACCCCAGCTATAACAACTTTTTTTACCCATAAATTATTATAAAATTTTTTCTTTAAATTCGTATCACATGGATCCACCAAATTATAACCTAACTGAGTAAGATATTTAGCATAAATAATAGGAATCAAAGCTTATTATCCTCCCTGATTTTCAAGGTATAATACTTTTTATTCACAATCAAATTAAACCAATCCTCACTATAGCTTTTATTACTTCCAATCCACAATAATTTAGGAGTTTGATTAAAACCCTCACTCCCTATAAGCTGATTCCATCCATTATAATCACAGATAGAGGGACGCGGATAAGGTTCTGGGTGAGTATGCCATTCACCAATATACTGTAATACCCCTTCTGATATTTCATGCATTTTATTTAAATACTTTTGATGATTTTGAGACTTTCTAAAAAAACTATATATGGATCTTTCATCATCATCTGCTGGAGGACTAATATCAATTACTCGTAATGATTTACTACGTATTTCACCAATAATGATTCCACATGCCTCAGTCTTCCGAGTACCATGAAATTGTCTATGCAGATGAATTAAATGAAGTGCTCTGTCTGTTAAGAACACTTCAAATCCTAACTCATGAGAATAAAGGTGTAATCCCAAGTTTACCCACCCCTTGTAGGTTGAATTGTCGCTGGGGATACAGCCTGCGATGGTAACTCTTGATTAGTATTCTCAATAATCACATAGCTTTCATTATCAGGAATTCTTTTACCGAATTTACTTCGTAAAAAATTAATTGAAGTTTTTGCTGATTCAACCTCAATTGCTGCCGTAACTGCATCAAGTAGTTCTGAAGCTAAATCATACGCCTCGCTTCTTTCATCTTCAGGAATTCTATTAAAATCTTCATCTGTATGCTCAGGAATAGAATCTTCTTTGACAGGACCTAGTAGTGCTTCAGGAAGTTTTTTTACAACGTGTAATAATGCAAGATCATCCCGATCTTCAAAGTATTGATAATTTTGGTTTGCAATTATCATAAGTAATATTGAACTTGGCCCTCCACCTTCTTCATATTCTTGATCTCTCCAAGCCTTAAGATATCGAGCAATGTATCTCAATTGTCTTCCATTATCTTCTTGTTCAGCCAAATGATCTGCATACCATTTACGAATCAATTCACAGTCACTTTCTTTCCAATTACCATCACGTAAAGCCATGAGGATTTTAGTAATATAATCGAGTTGTATGATTTTGGCTTCACTCTCAAAGCTCTCTGTTGAGTAATGATAACCTCTAAATATATATTCATCTTTGGCAATTGTCGCTTTTGCCTCATCCAGAATCATATTATTTCGTTCAACTAAACTTTCAAACATTAAATCTGGAACAATATAAAGAGGCACATCCATATGAGCATTGCCAGCTAATATAAGACGACAGCAAGTATTTTTTGTTTTGCATAAAATCCAACCTTCCCTATTAGCCAATGGCTCTAATAAAGCTTCTACAACTTCAAAGTATGACTTAGCTACTTTATCTGAACGCCCTTGAGCTAATAATGAATTAGGCAAATATACTCCATAATCAACATCCATTTCTTGTGAGGGATATGCTGGCTGATTACATGTACCATAAGCCCAAGAGCCTTGTAGACGAAATTTTGGCTTGATAATATTTGGATCACCGCCATTTTCTGTAATAAAGTTCGCCATTCCTTGCTTCAAGACAGCTCTTACTTTTTGACGACACTCATTTAAATAATCACGTTGTTCACTAGTAGGCTTAATTTCATTAATAAAACCATCTAATTTGGCTCTAAAAGTTCTATGCAAATTACTACCCATTAACCTCTCCCCCCTCTACATTTTTTTGCGGACCATAGAACCATGTTCTATTTCTTTTTGGTTGATTAAAATAATTACGAATGAACTCTTTACCTAATGCGACTTTTGCAGATTGAATACCATTACCTTCTAGTACCTGTCTAGCCTCATCAGTTGTTTCATCTAATCCAATAAATTGGGCTGATGACTGCACTATTTGCTCATCTATCTTATAAAATTGGTTTGGAAATGGCTCCATCCTATGTTTTACCATCTGTTCCATGAATTGCTGCTGACTACTCAAAACTAAATCAATAATGTTTGGAGCCGCTTTAAAAATAGATCCTTCCCCCCAATCCAAATAACCACCATCTTTTTTAGTACTCGGATTAAGCTGTTTTTTTGATGATAATGTTCCGATTGAAAGAATGTGTACATCTTGGATATTTTTCTTAAACATATAATCCGCTTCATGTAAGCCCACCAAGCTTGGATCATTAGCAAAAAGCCCACCATCCACAAACTCATTAGGACCTATCGCATGTCGTGGAAAATAAGTTGGTGCTGCTGAAGTAGCCAACGCCACATCAACTATCTTTAATTTCCAATCACGCTTTAGATTTACATTATGGGGTGTTTTTAAGGTAACAGGACTACCACGTGTAAAATCAATAGTTGGAATTACTACTGGGCATTTTAAATCCCCTAAAATCGAGTCACCAAACCATTCTTCTAATATAGTTTTCAATGACTGGTTAGAATACTTAGATCCTCTAATTTTATAGAATGGTTTGGGCTTAAATATTTTGTCACCATGAGATTTGAACAATTCAACAATGTCATCTGCGCTTATGCCATATGCTATTGCTAAAGCAACAATACCCCCCACGGAAGTTCCTGTAATTAGATCAAAGCAATCAGCTATAGAAGCGTGGCCATTTTCTTTCGCCTCTTGTTCTAATTCTTTCAATACGGTAGTCGTGAATAATCCACGATAGCCACCACCTGACAATGCCAAAATTTGAAATTTTTCCATATCTTCTTACTTGTTATGAGTTATCAATTTAAATAGGCACTAAACAAATAAAATCAAGACACATCATTAAAAAAAATGTGGTTTATCAATTTTTTCTCTACGAATTAATATTAATCATATTTTCCTACCCACGACCAAAGCTTTTGATAGCTTTTTATATAAAACTACAAAGATAGTGAAACCTATGACTTCATTTATATTTATAAATTCTATCGAACTAAAAACAGTGAAAATAAGGTCACTTTTGCTAGTGGAAATTTAAGATTAACCAACGATAGCCAAACTTTAGAAGGTATTTATTAGACTAATACAAATACATGCGGTGAAATAGAGTTAAATTTAGTTGATCGAAATTGTGCTAATGTTGATTCATATCAGATGACCACAAAGTTACAAACAAATAATAAATAAACTTCAACAGCTAGGCTTAAGAGATCAATCACTTTTGATTCATCTGGGTAGAATTATCCATCAATCGTTTATTCCATTTTTTTTAAATTTTTTATTGTTTTTTTAGTTTGTATACTTTGCAAAAAATTAAAAAACTTCTTTCCTATGACTACATAATATACGAAGAAGCTTATAGCTCCTTCAATTGCAATATCTTATAAGCACCCATTGTTGAATTGATTACTCATTAACCACAAGATATAGATTTTTTAAAGAGTCTATACACCATATAATGTGTTCTATATAATAATTGCCAAAGCATCATTTTGTGGTACTTAAACAGATATTGATTGCATTTTGCAGAATTTTTTGTTGACATGAAATGACATCAAATTTTTGGTTTGAAAGGATGTATACATTTTTTCATTATTTTACTCATGACAAGCAATTATCTATATGTAAATAAAGGATTTTTCAATGTATACACTTTTAACATCAATAGAATGTCAGTAATCTGATAAGTTTCAAGCCTCCTTTTTTATAAAGGGGGGCTTACAGAGATTAAAAACTTTAAATATTTTGAATGTGATTATTTCGATTGTCACATCACTCAATGGTGAAGTAACTCCTACTACTAATCCGATGAGAAAAATTTAGATAAAAAAAAAAAGGGAATCCTCCTACAGATCCCCCTTTAGTGTCTAAAAAACGAGTTCTTAGACATATTGCTTCACAAAAAGCAGGTGAATGATCGCCTGATCTTGCAATATCGTCAAGGACTTTTGAGTAACAACTGCCCTAATGATATTTAAGGAGTCTACAAATGGCGGTTTATTCTGTAAGTTATGACCTAAATCAAGAAGGTCAAAATTACAAAGACGTAATTGCTGAAATTAGAAAATTCAACGGTTATTGTAAAGTAATGAAATCATATTGGTTTGTTTGTTCTAACGAGGATGCTACTTCAGTGTCAAATAAGTTAAGAAAACACATAGACAATAATGATTTTTTACTCGTGATGGAAACATCAACCAATCGTCAAGGTTGGTTAAATAAAGATGTATGGGAGTGGCTAAAGCAACACCAAACTTCTTCGGTTTAATTTAAAATTCAAGGCAAAGATTATGCTACATATCAGTCATAATTATATGTTGGGATTAGCTGTTCTGATCTTTGCCTTTATTTTCTTTTATGTACCGATGGTTTATGCATTTTTAGCCATTCGTAAACAACAGCGTAAGCAAAATAAGTCTTAGGAATTACTGACGATAGCTCGTCAACAGCATAGATATTAATAAGACTTAATTTTGCTTACACAATATAAGCGTATAGTTAAAGACATCGTTGTTGAGAGATGTCTATTACGGCTACACACAACGAAGAGAGAACGAAAAATGTCTATCCTAAGTTGGGACGATTTTGAAGATGATTCGCAAAAACCGACTACACCTGAACACAAGTCTGCGTCCCTCGACTCGCAAAAAACGGTTAATACGCAGGTGGTATCTAATGCAGAGCAATCATCGCCGAGCATGGCAACTGCACAACCCGTTGGAGCCAGTGCCAACCGAGCAACAAATCCAACCGATTCGTTGGCTAGAGCATCTGCAGCCCTAGATCATTTGGACGTTGCACCGGGCTTAGAAGAGCTTGAAATGGGTGCTCAGCGTGTACAAGTTGATGACAAAGCCATGATCAACTGTCGTGCGGATTTAAACCAACTTGTTCCATTCAAATATGAGTGGGCTTGGCAAAAATACTTGGACGGGTGTGCAAACCACTGGATGCCACAAGAAGTTAACATGAACCACGATATCGCACTTTGGAAGTCTGAAAATGGCTTAACCGAAGATGAGCGTACTATCGTTATGCGTTCTTTAGGTTTCTTCTCAACAGCAGATTCATTGGTTGCGAACAACTTGGTTTTGGCGATTTATCGTCATATTACAAACCCTGAATGCCGCCAATACATCTTGCGTCAAGCATTTGAAGAAGCGATTCACACGCATGCTTACCAATACTGTATCGAATCTTTAGGTATGGACGAAGGCGAAGTCTTCAACATGTACCGTGAGATTCCAAGTGTTGCACGTAAAGCATCATGGGGTTTGAAATATACTCAATCTTTAAGTGATCCTACATTCCACACAGGTACGCCTGAAAACGATCAACGTTTACTTCGTAACTTGATTGCATTCTACTGTGTATTAGAAGGTATTTTCTTCTACTGTGGTTTTACTCAAATCTTGAGTATGGGTCGTCGCAACAAGATGAATGGTGTTGCTGAGCAATTCCAATACATCCTACGTGATGAATCAATGCACTTGAACTTTGGTATCGATATGATCAACCAAATCAAGATTGAGAACCCTCACCTTTGGACTGCTGAATTCCAACAAGAAGTGATTCAAATGATTCTTGAAGGTACAATGCTTGAGATCGAATATGCACGTGACACTATGCCACGCGGTGTATTGGGCATGAATGCAAGCATGATGGAAGAATATTTGAAGTTCATCTGTAACCGTCGTTTATCGCAACTTGGTTTACCAGAGCAATTCGCTGGTGTAACAAACCCATTTGCATGGATGTCTGAGATGATGGACTTGCGTAAAGAGAAGAATTTCTTCGAGACGCGCGTAACAGATTACCAAACAGGTGGTGCTTTGAGCTGGTAAGTATTTGCTCACCAAGTCACCCATATAAGAAAGCTGTCTCAAAGACGGCTTTTTTATAGCTATTAAAATGCCATGCCAGTTCTTATCAAATAAAATTAAACAAAGTAAATATAATTTCTTTTTTAACAATAAGCTAAATAAACCACTATCCAAGTGATCTTGAATCTTACATTTTTAAACATTTGGTAAACAAAAACACTGCCTAAATTAAAGTAAAATTCACGAACTTTTTCCTCTCGCATCAGTTGGGCAACCCCTGTGCTGATGTGCATTTGCGCTCACTCATCATTTAAATCTTTTCTCTCTATATCATCCATATAGGGGGTCATTTAATTTTTAAGGTAAATTGAATGAAAAAATTTTGGAAGTACTTATTAGTACTACTTCTAGTACTCATAGTTATTGCAATTGCCTTTCTTTTTAGACCTGTTACGTCTAAGGCAATTAAAACGAAAAACGACGAACCTGTGGTTGATGTTGTACTTATCGGTGGCGGTATCATGAGTGCAACGCTCGGTACATTTCTCAACGAGTTACAACCTGACTGGAACATCCGTATGTATGAACGTCTTGATGCAGTTGCTCAAGAAAGTTCAAACGGCTTTAACAATGCAGGTACTGGTCACTCTGGCTTTATGGAAATGAATTATACCGAAGAGAAAGACGGTAAAATGGACATTTCTAAAGCTGTCAAAGTTGCTGGTCAATTCGAAATTGCTAAACAGTTTTGGGCATATCAAGTTCAGAAAGGTGTGTTAAATACGCCAAATACCTTTATCAATCCTGTTCCACACATTGCATTTGTATGGGGCGATAATGTGAACTTCATGGAAAAGCGTTATGCAGCCATGATCCAAGATCCATTATTTGCTGGCATGAAAATGACAGAAAACCCATCTGAAATTAAGCAATGGGCACCATTAGTCATGAATGGTCGTGATCCACAGCAAAAAGTTGCTGCGACACGTATGGATGTGGGTTCGGATGTGAACTACGGGGCGATTACAACTCAATTGATAAGCCATCTTGAGAAGAGCCCGAATTTCCAACTCAGAACGTCAACAGAAGTTACTGGTATTAGTCGTAATGATGACAACACTTGGTCAGTTGCATTCAAAGATTTAAAATCTGGTGAAACGAATCACGTCAAAACACGTTTTGTATTTATCGGTGCAGGCGGTGCTGCAATTAAGTTGTTGCAAATGACAGGGCTTCCAGAAGCACAACAATATGCAGGCTTCCCTGTGGGTGGTGAGTTCTTGGTGACTGATAATCCTGCGATTACAGCTCAACATACTGCAAAAGTATATGGTCGTGCAGATCTAGGTGCGCCGCCAATGTCAGTTCCACATATTGATACACGTTATATTGATGGCAAAAAATATGTCTTATTTGGTCCATTTGCAACTTATTCAAACAAGTTCCTAAAACAAGGTTCACAGCTTGATTTGTTAGCATCAACTAATAAAAACAACGTATTGCCAATGGCAGCGATTGGTCTACAAAATGCTGATCTTGTCCAATATTTAGTAAGCCAAGTGTTGATGTCAGATGAAGACCGCTTCAACGAGTTGAAAAAATACTATCCAGAAGCAGATCCGAAAGACTGGCATTTACGTCAGGGTGGTCAACGTGTTCAGATCATTAAGAAAGAACCAGGTAAACCAGCGAAATTGCAATTCGGTACGGAAATCTTTGCATCGCAAGATAAATCTGTAACTGCGTTGCTTGGTGCATCTCCTGGTGCTTCAACGTCTCCTTACATTATGCTCAACTTGCTTGAAAAAGCCTTCCCTGAGCAAACTAAAGGTGTTTGGAATACCAAACTGCATGAGATTGTACGTTCTTATGGTCAGGATTTATCAGAAAATCCTGCATTGTTGGATCAAGTGCGTCAGTATACGAGTTCAACTTTAGGTTTGAACTATACAACGCCTAAAAACTTGGTACCTACAAAACAAGTTGCAAAAGTCGAAGCTGCTGCACATTAATCACGCTTAAACTGAAACAGAAAGGGATGAGTTTCGACTCTTCCCTTTTTTATTTTCTCATTTTGAATTATGTCCACTGATTGTTCTCATTCTGCCTTTGCGGTATTTCGTTGTCGTGATTTTTCATTTTTAACGATAAATCAAGCTTGTTTGACATTTGCTGTGTTGATACAAGAGATTGTTATTGCTTTTCAACTGTATCAAATTACCAAGAATCCATTGATGCTTGGCTTGGTAGGTCTGATGGATTTTATTCCATTTTTGGTATTGTCTTTGTGGGGTGGTTATATTGCAGATCGTTTCAATCGTCAGCGGATTTTACAGCTTAGTTTTAGTCTAGCAATTCCATTATCAATCGCACTTTGGATTTGTTTTGATCTATTTGAGCATGATCATATCAATGCCAACATTCTACTGATTTCTACCTTCGGAATTTTATTCTTATTTGGATGTATTCGAGGAATTTACAGCCCTTGTTTTAATTCACTGCGCCCTTTTATTGTCCCAGAACATTTATATGCCCGCGCAGCCACTTGGACCAGCATGTGCTGGCAAGTATGTGGCATTCTAGCACCAGTCATTGGAGGATTAATGCTTGCACATTTGCGCTTATCCGTAGTGTTTAGTCTTATTACAAGCTTATTCCTCATAGGTAGCTTAGCTTTATGGGCTCTAACAAGTAGAACTTTTCCTGAGATGCAATCTGAGTCTGCCTTACTCAGTATCAAAGAAGCATTTCTCTATATTCGTAAAACTAAAATCATTTTTTGGGCAATGTTTCTTGATTTAAGTTCAGTATTTTTTGGAGGAGTAATTGCCCTATTGCCTATTTTTGCCAGTGATATTTTGCATGTCGGAGCAACAGGTTTTGGAATATTACGCTCGGCACCAGCCTTCGGTGCTTTATTGACTATGCTGATTTTGGTTCGATATCCCCCAAAATATCAGCCATGGAAAATCATGTTGCTTAGCCTTACTGGTTTTTCATTATGTACTTTGTTATTTGCTGTTACTAGATATTACTTTTTATCTGTCGTGCTTCTCATTATTATAGGTTCATGTGATAGTGTTAACATTATTATCCGCCAAACTTTACTGCAACTCATTCCCCCACGAGACATGCTTGGTCGTATCGCAGCGATTAATGGCATCTTTGTGACATCAAGTAATGAGCTTGGTGCTTTGCACTCAACGCTAATGACACGTTTCCTCACGGTTGTGCCAGCAGTTCTGATTGGTGGCTCACTTTCTTTAGCTTGTGTTGTTTTAGCAAAATTTAAGACCAAAGACCTCATGCGGTTTCACTTTTAGCTTTGCTTGACTACGCTTTCAAATCGTTTATGTGTTATGAAACATTCTTTGCCCGCTTCTTCTGAGTCGTCTAAATTTATTATTTCTTCCATTTTTATATGGCTGACTTTGTTATGGTTACAAGCAACCTATATTGTGATTATTGGCGGCAATAGTTATCTGTTTTGGACAGCACTAGGTTTATTCGTACTCACCGCATTAAGTTTCCGTCCAAGTTCTTTAAAAAATAGAATTGCTCTTGTACTGACACTGGTATTACTGGGCAATTTAGTTTTCCACTCACTGTTCTGCACTTATTTAATCTTAGCTTTTTATTGTATTTTTTATTTATATTCAGGGCATTATAAATACAAAAGATTTATGAAACTCTTCTGCCTATTCTTCATTATGATTTTATTTGCACTATATCAAACGGAGTCTTTGCAAGAATTAAAAAGCCATTATGCTCCCTATGAAACAGGTGAAACATGGCAAAAATATGGTGCGCTATAAAACATAACATTTATGTTTGTTGTGGTTTTGATCAAATCATTTTTGTCTATATGTATCCATAAACTGAAGTGTATCCTGCAGAGTGAGCTGGGCAGGTTTGGTGTCCAACAGAAATTGATATTCATGAGCTGTAGGATCAGTTTTCTGGTCAAAATATCGTGATTTGGTTACTACACCAACTTTCTGCAATTGTTTTTCTAGTTGGCGAGCTTGTTGTTCAAATGAAGCGGTATTGCCATCTGTTAAATAAATTGGTGGAAGTGCTGCGTTTAGATATTCAGACACCACTAATCCTTTATCCTAAGTACGAGTAAGCCAGTCTTTGTCCTCTAAATATGCCCAACCAATACGTCCAAATGCAAATCGGGTAATCGCAGAGTTTGCCTGTAGAACCATATTTTTCAAATCATAAGGACCACAATACAATAAACCACCTCGGATGTCGGATAGATTTAAGGTCTTCTGAATATTGAGCAAGTCTGCATATTGAGGGTTGGATTGAATGAGTAAAAATTGCAAAGCGATCTGTGCTCCAGCGGAGTCCCCTGCAATAAATATATTCGCCATATTTAAATTATGTTGTTTAGCAAAGTTCGTTTTTATATAACGGATGGCTTCAGAAACTTGGATGACAGGTTCAGGATATTTTGCGGTCGGCACAAGTTCATAATTAAGCACAAAGACAGAGTAACCTTGTGAGGCTAATTCAGTTGCATAAGCTTTCACTTCAAGCTTATCTCCACCGACAAATCCGCCACCATGCACCCAGATTACTACAGGCTGATGAGCTCAAGGCACTTTAGTCTTGTAGAAATCAAATGTATTTTTTTGAAACTTTGATGGGTAGGTTAAGTTTGTCGATACAATCACGTTCAGCTCTTGGTACTGAGCAGGTCGTGAATCTTTTGGAATGCTAAATAAACTGTGCTGCAATAACCAAATTGTCGGCTTAGCACTGAGAAATAATACAGATACAAAGATCACAACCATGAGAGCACAAAAGATCATTATTTTTTTCATTTGAGGTTCCTTCTAGTCTCATATTTGCGAGTTATCAGTTTATAAAACATTGATTCTTCTCTGTTGGCTGTTCGATTATGATCATTCGAACTACAAGATCATCTAACGCTTAATAAGAAAAAATAAGCTAGATTATGAAGCAAATTATACTTTGTAAAATCTTCACGATTTAAAAAAACCCCACAGAAATGTGAGGTCTTGTAATTAGTCTTGTGAGTCAGGATAAAGAGGACGATTCCCTGGACTAATTCGGTTGATATGTAAGAAAGTCATATGACGCTCATACTTATCTAAAATGTCATTAATGACCTGCTCTTTGGTATATCCAACCAAGTCATTGTCTTGAGAACCTTCATACAAGAATGTTTCCAAACGATAATAATATTGCTTACCACGTTTGCCTCGTTCACTAAATGTCGGAGCGATATAGCGTACAGGCCAAATTTGATAGACAAAATTATGCTCATCTTCAATGAAAATCGTTAAGTCTAGGTGATACAACTTATCGTGGTATTCAGATTCGCCTTGATTAACCTCAACGTTCATCCCTCGTTTAATCAGTTCATCAGCAACGGTTTGCACTGCAGGGCTACATACATTATCGAGCATACGCAATGTTTCATGGCTACCAGGATGATGCATGACACGTGAAAGGCGTTGTTTCCAATTTAGAATATCGACATTACCCACTACAGGTGCAGCATTTAAGCTACGACTAGCTTTACGATAATCTTCTAAACGGAGAGATTTATAGAGTCCAGCCATCACAAGCAACATAACAAAGCTAAACGGTAATCCCATGATTACGGTTGCACTTTGTAAAGCAGTAATACCATTTGCCATCAACATCGCGATGGTCAATAAACCAATCGCAATCGCCCAAAACACGCGTAACCAACGTGGCGCATCATTATTGACATTAGAAAACTTCGTGGTGAAGTTACCCAATACCAAAGCACCCGAGTCGGCAGAGGTCACATAGAACAGAAGCCCTGTAATGGTTGCTACACCAGCAACGAATCCAAACCACGGATACTGTGCCAATAAGTCATAAAACCCATGTGCAGGATCTGTCAAAACAGTTTGAGCCAAAGCTGTATTGCCATCAAAAATAACGTTGTATAAAGCACTGTTACCAAAGATTGATAACCATGTGATCGTGAATAGTAGAGGAATAATCAAAGTTCCACAGACAAACTCACGAATGGTACGACCACGTGAAATACGTGCCAAAAACAAACCTACAAATGGAGACCAAGCCACCCACCATGCCCAAAAGAATAATGTCCAACTATTCATCCACTCTTTCGGCTGTTCAAATGCAAAACTGTCTAAAGCTAGGCTTGGAAAGCGGCTGATATAGTCACCAAAGTTTTGTACCAAGGCATTTAATAAGAACTCTGTATTTCCTAAAAACAGCACAAATAGCATTAAACCAATAGCGGCATAAATATTGATTTCGGAAAGTACTTTAATGCCTTTATTGACACCTGCTGTTACCGAAATAATCGTCACAATCACAGCAACCAAAATCAGTCCAGATTGAACCCATAAACCTTCAGGCCAATCAAATAAAACATGCAAGCCATAATTGATTTGAACAACTGCAATACCACAAGTCGTTGCGATACCGAAAATCGTCCCAATCACGGCGGCGGTATCTACGGTATGACCAATCGGACCATCAATTTTTTTACCAAAAATCGGATAAAGCGCAGAACGAATGGTCAGCGGTAAGTTATAGCGATAACTAAAATATCCCAAAGCCATCCCGACTAAGGCATACATGCCCCAGCCTGTTAGACCATAATGAAATAAAGTCCATACCATCCCTTGACGAGCGGCTTCATAAGTTTGCCCCTCACCCACCGGTGGATTCATATAATGTGACAGTGGTTCAGCCACCGAGAAAAACATTAGATCTGTGCCGATACCTGCGGCGAACAGCATCGCCGACCAACTCAGCAGGCTAAACTCAGGTTTGGAATGTTTAGGACCTAGCTTTATATCGCCATAACGAGAACAAGCGATAAAAACCACAAAGATTAGGTAAAGCGTTGCGGCAAGTAAGTAATACCAACTGAATTTATCACTCACCCAAGCCAGTACAACATTGAGCAAATGATTCGAAAAATCATTAAATAAAATCGTCGTCAGTGAAAATATTAAAATTATGAGCGCTGAAACATAAAAGACCACGCGATTTAACTGATCTTTTGTTTGAATAGATGAATCATCAACTGCTCTTGGATTATCTGTCACCATACAATCCTCAAGGAAAATTTAAATTTTGAATGTTGTTTTTCTCAATAACTCGACCACGATTTATTGACGAAAACAACGAGAAGACACAGCATTTAAAAGATATTGAAAACAACACCAATCATTGCATAAGCTGCATTTTTGTAATTACCCGTGTGGATGCAAAGAAGCATTTTTAAGAGTAATTGAGCTTAGACCCAACCACTAAAAATCCATTCAATAAATCAACACTTTTGATACTTTAACAGGGATCTCCGATAACACGATTAAGAGTTATGTAAAGCATCCTTGTTGCAAATACTATACTTTTAATTGATTGAACGTTCAATCAATTAAAAGTATCATGATGTTGTGTTATCATTTTCTGCATCCAGATTTTAATCTAACGCCTTAATAATTTTAGGCATTTATGGCAACTACACATGACCAAACGCAGAGTTAAACCTGAACACGAACGTCGTGAAGAGATCGTTAATGCCGCATTTGAAGTGATCTATGAAGTGGGTTTATCACAAACCACCATTTCACAAATTGCAAAAAAAGCGGAAGTCTCAACAGGTATCGTCAGCCATTATTTTGGTGATAAACAAGGGTTAATGATCAACTGTATGCGAGAGATGCTCAAAAGATTGCATCTCACCTCTCTGCAATACAAAGCCAATACAGCAGATCAACAACCTGAAAACCAAATTAAGGCAATCATTGATTCAAACTTTGATAGTAGTCAGGTCAATAAAACCGCTATGCGCGTTTGGTTAGATTTTTGGTCAGCCAGTATGCATAGCCCAGAGCTTGCACGTTTACAACGCATTAATGATCGACGCTTGTATTCGAACTTAAAACATCACTTTTTAAAACTGATGCCAAGTGAAAGTGCAAGTATTGCTGCGAGTGGCTTAGCAGCACTGATCGATGGGTTATGGCTACGAGGTGGACTCGTGGGAAATGATCATTTCGATCGGCAGAATGCAAGACGAGTTGCCTATGACTATTTAGACATGCAACTTCAACTGGCTAAACCCTTATTTCAGGAGAGACAAAATGAATGATGTGCAAACTCATCCATTGTATATCCACGGTCAATATGTCAATGCCACGAGTGGTGTGAGTTTTGACAGTATCAATCCAGCCAATGGCAACGTAATTGCCCATATCCAACAAGCCTCTCAACAAGATATCGAAAAAGCTGTTCAAAGTGCTCAACAAGGTCAAAAAGTTTGGGCAGCAATGACAGCTGTTGAGCGTTCTCGTATTTTACGTCGAGCTGTAGATATTTTACGTGAGCGCAATGATGAACTAGCAAAACTTGAAACCTTAGATACAGGTAAAGCTTATAGCGAAACATCGACTGTCGATATTGTGACAGGTGCTGATGTGCTCGAATATTACGCAGGTTTAGCGACAGCCATCCAAGGTGAACAAGTTCCATTACGAGAAAGTAGTTTCTTCTATACTCGCCGTGAACCTTTAGGTGTCGTTGCAGGCATCGGTGCTTGGAACTATCCGATTCAAATTGCTTTATGGAAATCCGCTCCTGCACTCGCTGCGGGCAATGCCATGATTTTCAAGCCAAGTGAAATCACACCACTTAGCGCATTTAAACTTGCTGAAATTTATACCGAAGCCGGCTTACCAAACGGCGTATTCAACGTTGTACAAGGGGCTGGTCGTGATATCGGTCAATGGCTCACAGAACATCCTGTCATTGAAAAAATTTCGTTTACTGGCGGTGTTGAAACTGGCAAAAAAGTGATGGCAAGTGCTGCTGCTTCAAGCTTAAAAGAAGTGACGATGGAACTTGGTGGTAAATCACCACTGATCATCTGTGAAGATGCAGATATGAATAAAGCCGCAGATATTGCGGTGATGGCAAACTTCTTTAGTTCTGGTCAAGTCTGTACCAATGGTACGCGCGTCTTTATTCCAGCATCATTAAAAACAGAATTTGAAAGTGCAGTATTAGAACGTGTGCAACGTATTCGTATCGGCGACCCAATGAATGCAGATACCAACTTTGGCCCATTGACCAGTTTCCCACATATGGAAAAAGTTCTTTCCTACATCAATGCAGGCAAACAACAAGGTGCTAAATTGCTGATCGGTGGTGATCGGGCAGATGGTGAATTGGCCGAAGGTGCATATGTATTACCAACAGTATTTACAGATTGTACCGATGATATGCGAATCGTGCAGGACGAAATCTTTGGTCCAGTCATGAGCATCTTGAGCTATCAAACTGAAGATGAAGTCATTCGTCGTGCCAATAACACCACTTTTGGTCTAGCAGCAGGTGTGGTGACACCAGACATTAACAAAGCACATCGCATTATTCACCAAATCGAAGCTGGTATTTGTTGGATCAATACTTGGGGCGAATCCCCTGCTGAGATGCCAGTCGGTGGTTATAAACAATCTGGTGTAGGTCGTGAAAATGGGATCTCGACCCTATCTCACTACACACGCATTAAATCCGTTCAAGTTGAGCTTGGTGATTACCAAAGCATTTTCTAAAAGCATTGCGCTTTATCTTATCTTGATCAACTGAGTCACATGTATTCAGTTGATCTTGCAACAAATAAAGGCAGATTATGAATAAGCAAGAATACGATTATATTATTATTGGTGCAGGCTCAGCAGGTAACGTCCTTGCTGCACGTTTAACTGAAGATGCAGATATCTCAGTATTATTATTAGAAGCAGGCGGTCCAGATTATCGGCTTGATTTCCGCACGCAAATGCCAGCCGCTTTGGCATTTCCACTACAAGGCCGTCGCTACAATTGGGCATATTTGACCGACCCTGAACCACATATGAACAATCGCCGTATGGAGTGTGGTCGTGGTAAAGGTTTAGGTGGCTCATCACTGATCAATGGTATGTGCTATATCCGTGGTAATGCGATGGATTTAGACCAATGGTCAACCCATAAAGGGCTTGAAGATTGGAGCTATGCGGATTGTTTACCATATTACCGAAAATCAGAAACACGCGACATTGGTGCTAACGATTATCACGGCGGTGAAGGTCCTGTTTCAGTCACGACCCCAAAACAAGGCAATAATGAACTGTTTCATGCCATGATCGAAGCAGGTGTACAAGCAGGTTATCCACGTACAGATGATTTAAACGGTTTTCAGCAAGAAGGCTTCGGTCCGATGGATCGAACTGTGACACCGCAAGGGCGTCGTTCGAGTACTGCTCGTGGTTACTTAGATATGGCAAAAGGTCGACCAAATTTGACGATTGTCACCCATGCCATGACCAATAAAATCTTATTTAGTCATAAACAAGCAATTGGTGTCGAATACATTATTGGTGCAGATCAAGCCAACATGAAACAAGCACATGCCAAACGCGAAGTCTTGTTATGTGCAGGTGCAATTGCATCACCGCAAATTTTACAGCGCTCAGGTGTTGGACAAAGCACTTTCCTCAAATCGATGGATATTGAAGTCATTCAAGACTTACCTGGCGTGGGTGAAAACCTGCAAGATCATTTGGAAATGTATTTACAATACAAATGTAAAAAACCAGTTTCACTTTACCCAGCATTGAAATGGTACAACCAACCTGCGATTGGTGCAGAGTGGTTATTCCTGGGCAAAGGGATTGGAGCAAGCAATCAATTTGAAGCTGGTGGATTCATTCGTTCATCTGATGAATTTGAATGGCCAAATATTCAGTATCACTTCTTACCTGTCGCAATTAACTACAATGGTAGTAATGCTGTGAATGAGCATGGCTTTCAAGCTCATGTTGGTTCAATGCGTTCACCGTCACGTGGTCGGATCAAACTCAAATCCAAAGATCCATTTGAACATCCAAGTATCTTATTTAATTACATGTCCACCGAACAAGATTGGCGTGAATTCAGAGATGGGATTCGTATCACGCGTGAAATCATGCATCAACCTGCACTTGACCCTTATCGTGGCGAAGAAATCAGCCCAAGTATGCAGTTAAAAACCGATGCTGAACTAGACTCTTTTGTTCGAGAACATGCCGAGACAGCCTACCATCCATCATGCAGTTGCAAAATGGGTGAAGATGAAATGGCTGTTGTCGATGGTCAAGGTCGTGTTCACGGCGTACGCGGGCTACGTGTAATTGATGCCTCTATCATGCCAATCATTATCACAGGCAACTTAAATGCCACCACGATTATGATGGCAGAAAAAATTGCTGATCAAATTCGCGGACAAAAATTACCACCTTCGCAAGCACCTTATTTCAAAGCAGGATCAAGCCCTGTTCGTCAGACTCCTTTACGTCCATTTGCATAACCTAGTCCAGTTATGTTCAGCACCTTATGACACTAAGGTGCTGCCAACCATTAGGAAAATTCAAATGAAAAAAATTTTATTGCTACTCCCTTTGGGCTTCTTCTCGCACACTACATATGCCACTGAAGCAAGCACAGAAATAGCATCACCTTTTAGCGCTAATCTAACACTCGCAAGTCAATATGTATCACGTGGTTTTCAACAAACTTGGGGCAAACCTGCAATTCAAGGTGGAATAGACTATAACCATGATAATGGTTTTTATGCTGGAACTTGGGCATCGACTGTGAGTGATCATTTTATTCGTGATGCATCAGTAGAGTGGGATGTTTATACGGGTTACAGCCGTAGTTTTGGAGATTTAACTCTAGGCACTAAAGTCGCTTACTACTATTATCCTGGCGCCAAAACTACAGCAGAAACAGGAAATACTCGCTTTGATTACGGTGAAATAATCCCAGAAATCAGTTATGGACCATTAAGTGTTAAATATTCCATTACCTACACCCAAGATTACTTCGGGAATAACTCGGATACTTTAGGTATTGGTACTAATAAACATTCTCGTGGTTCAGGTTATCTTGATGTCAGTTGGCATCAACCTTTAGGGCAAGGCTGGTCAGCAGATGCGCACTATGGTCATCAGCGAATCAAAAACTTCTCGGATGCAAACTTTCAAGACATCAGCTTTGCCGTTAATAAAGAACTCCCCTACAACCTTTTGGGAAGTTTAAGTTATAGCAAAGCATGGGATAAAGATGATTACTACAAGCAATATAGCAATGGTAATCCAAATGCCAAAGTCTCAAATCCAATTGATTCCACTGTGGCTGTCTCACTGACAAAAAGCTTTTAATCCGCACAATAAAAAAAGCTGCAATCAATGCAGCTTTTTATTCAATATGATTTAAGCATTGATCAACTGAATATCTGATCCTGCTCGTTTTGGATCGATCAGAATTTTTGCATGTTGCTCTGGATCACGTAAGGCATCAAAGGCATTCCCTACACCTTCCAAACCAACCACACCTGTAATCAGTGGTGATACATCAATTTTACCTTCAGCAATCATATGCAGGGTGTCACGAAACTCAAGTGGGGTGTATCCCAATACATATTGGATTTCCAATTCTTTATTGATTGCCAATGCAGGTTCGATCTTATCGCTTTGCATACAAACGCCAACACCCACAATACGTGAGAACAATGGCGCACCCTCCAAAATTTGCTGCATGATGCCAGCGACACCCACGCATTCAAAAATCACAGGACGTTTCGGTAATAGACCAAGCTTATCTCCCACGCGCATAGCATTTACCCATGGCAAAGAGAAAGTCTGAACTTTATCAAAAATACCCATCCCCATATTGATTGCTTCAGAAACATTGCCGAGTAGACCAAGCTCTTTCCAACTACTAAATGGAGATTGTTGTTTAGGATCAGTCAAGACATCTGCACCGCATAGTTCAGCGAGTCTACGACGATTTGGTGAAAAATCACTAGCAACTACCGTTTTAACTCCCGCGGC
Organism: Acinetobacter sp. SK-43; assembly: GCF_015351505.1. Taxonomy (NCBI): domain Bacteria; kingdom Pseudomonadati; phylum Pseudomonadota; class Gammaproteobacteria; order Moraxellales; family Moraxellaceae; genus Acinetobacter; species Acinetobacter sp. SK-43. Next base: position 41,832 of record NZ_JADKPY010000025.1, on the reverse strand, counting down.
TTTGAGCATAATAATTACGCCTAAACCAACAGGACCACAGCCAATTACAATCGCTGGTTCATTTTTCTTAATCCGACTACGACGAACTGCATGTAAAGCAACAGCCATCGGTTCAGTTAACGCTGCGCTGTCTGCATCTAAGCCATTCGGCACTTCAAACATTAAACTTGATTGGACTAAGATTTGCTCAGCATAACCACCCGAAGCACTCGGTGATAGACCAGTTGGAACATAACCTTTTGGATCAACATTTAATAGCGGCATCGCACAAACTAGTGTGTCGGCTTTTAATTTACGGCGCGTTTTTGGACCATAATCTAAGACTTTACCGCAGAACTCATGACCGAAAACCAGCTTATCTGAGGATTTTGCTACCCCATTAAAACCCACACGTGCTGCCAAATCATGCATATGATCACAGTGATGTTGCATGTGTAAATCAGAACCACAGATTCCACAACGTACCACTTCAAGTAACACCTGTCCTTTAGCAGGAACTAATTGAAGACTATCTTCAAGCTTCAATTCAGCGTTATGACAAACTAGAGATTTCATAGGATGCTTTCCTTATTGTTTTATTGCATGTGTTAACTGTTTTAATTTTTTCATTAAAACAGTTTAGCTCACTTATTTCATTTTTAATTTTGACATACAGCATTGTCAGAACATATGACTTAAAGATCAATACCCCTATCAAATAAGGTCAGCTTTATAAATCACTCGATAATGCAGTTTAAAAATCATTCTCTTTTAACTTCAAATAGATGAATCTTTTTTTCTAAATTACTCCCTATTTTTATTAAAAAAGATCGAATTTAACACTTGCTTTCAATAGTGTCTTTATGCCAATATATATTTACTGGCTTTAAGCCACTATAAAAGAGAAATTAAAAATGACGATCCAACTTATGACAGCTCAAGCGAATGTTCCCATCGAGTTTTTGCAGTTTTCAGGTGGCGAACGTCATATTCAACTACAACCAGAGTTATTGAACCAATTACAAGCACACGCTCAGATCACAGCCTCACTGAATCACAGTACAGATGTAATGGACTATCTATTACTAGAAAATGTGTTGTTAGAACAAGGCACTCGCTTTTCAGTGGAAATCCCTTATTTTCCTTACGCACGTCAAGATCGTATCTGTGCACAAGGTCAGGCCTTCTCATTAGATTTAATGACCAAGTTATTGAATAGCAATAGCGAAAAATTTGCAGGACAACGCCAGAAAATTGTGGTGTGGGATTGTCATAGTCCAAAGACCATAGAGCTGTTACGCAAAAATACTAACTTCCAAGAGGTAATCAATATCGAACCGATTGAGATTATCCAGCAAAGCTCAACATTGATGCAGATCTTAAGCGCAGATAATACCGTGTTGATCTGTCCTGATGCAGGTGCAATACAACGCACCCATGCGATTGCCAACGGCATCAATTCGCAACGTCAACAAGGAATAGACATCATTCACTGTGAAAAACAACGTGATCCAAACACTGGAAAAATTAGAGCAATAGCGGTGGATAGCCCTGATTTGACAGGAAAAACAGCCGTGATCACCGATGATATTTGTGACGGTGGTGCAACATTTATTGGTATTGCCAAACAACTACGCAGCCTAAACTGCCAAAACATTATTTTGTATGTCACACACGGCATTTTTAGTAAGGGGCTGGCGGTATTTGATGGCTTGGTCGATCAGGTCTTTACCAGCAATAGCCTGCCACAAGCAGAAGCAAACAAACTCAATATCATCAATTTTCAAAATTAAGCTCTTAAGTAAGAGGCCTATAAAATGAGTATTAAAATAAATCCACTCAATGCAATTGATTTCTACAAAGCCGATCACCGTCGTCAGTATCCAGTGGGGACTGAATACGTCTATGCTAACTTTACCCCTCGCTCATCACGTTTAGCCAAAATGCTGCCTGATTTTGATGACAAGATTGTGTTCTTCGGTTTACAAGGTTTTATCAAACATTTTTTAATTGAAACTTGGAACGAGGGCTTCTTTAATCAACCTAAAGCCAAAGTAGTCGCAGCCTATAAACGTCGCATGGACAATTCTCTAGGTGAAGGTGCTGTTCCGGTCGAACACATCGAAGCCCTTCACGATCTTGGCTATTTACCATTAAAGATTAAAGCACTAGAAGAAGGTAGTCGAGTCAATATCAAAGTGCCTGTATTGACCATTATCAATACTGATCCGAATTTCTTTTGGTTAACCAACTATATTGAAACTGTGCTCAGTGCCGAATTATGGAAAAGTTGCACCACTTCAACAATTGCTTATGAATACAAACGCTTGTTAACTCAATATGCAGAAAAAACAGGTGTACCTTTAGACTTTGTTGCTGTTCAAGGCCATGATTTTAGTAGCCGTGGGATGAGTGGGATCTATGATGCAGCTCAATCAGGCGTGGGGCACTTGACCAGTTTTATCGGTACCGATTCAGTTGCATCAATTGACTATGCTGAAGAATATTATAACGCCACTGGTGTCGTCGGTGTTTCGGTGCCTGCAACAGAACACAGTGTGATGTGTATGGGCAGTGAAGAGAGTGAAATCGAGACCTTTAGACGTCTGATCTGTGAACTCTATCCGAGTGGCGTGGTCAGTATTGTTTCAGATACTTGGGATTTTTGGCGTGTGATTACTGAGTTTAGTGTGGAATTGAAATCAGATATTTTAAAACGTCAACCGAATGCTCTCGGACTCGCCAAAGTGGTGTTTCGCCCTGACTCAGGTGATCCAGTGAAAATTATCTGTGGCGATCCTGATGCAGAGCTAGATAGTCCTGCATATAAAGGTGCAGTGCAATGTTTATGGGAAATTTTTGGCGGCACAGAAACAGCTCAAGGCTATAAAGTACTCAACGAGCGTGTTGGTTTAATCTATGGTGACTCGATTACTCTAGAACGTGCACAAAATATCTTAAAAGGTTTGGAGGCCAAAGGCTTTGCTTCAAATAATCTGGTCTTTGGAATTGGCAGCTATACCTATAACTATTTAACGCGTGACACCTTTGGCTTTGCCGTAAAAGCCACTTGGGGTCAAGTCAACGGCGTAGGTCGTGAGCTGTTTAAAGACCCTGTGACAGATTCGGGTGTTAAAAAATCAGCCAAAGGTTTATTAAGGGTTGAACAAACTAATAATGGCTTTGAGTTATTTGATCAACAAAGCTTTGAACAGGAAAATAAGGGGGTATTGCAAACAGTATTTGAAAATGGTCAATTATTAAGAGAATGCTCTCTTGACCAAATTCGGGAGAGATTGGTCTAGGCAAAACTCTCTATGATTAAAACACATCCAGTGATTAGAAACTCGGAAAAGTCATCCGCAACCTGAACAAGCCAAAGCGACTAAAGCTTTGGCGTAGTGCAAGATAAATGAAATGAATAGTTAAGCGCTTAAGCAAAGCTTTCGCCTTACGGTACGGCAAAGATTATCAATCTTTGCCGTACCTCAGATTTTGCCTACTTTTGCCAAAACATTTACGAAGCTTTAAACGCTTCTCAGGTCGAGCCTGAACAAACTAAAGTGATTAAAGCTTTAGTGAAAAGACGTAGTGGCTTATCCTAAAATATGATGAGAACCCAATAAGACTCCGCTATGATGTTACTTTATTCCGATTTCTTAATATTTCTATGAGTAAGGAAACTATCCATACTTCCGAACAGGAATACCTTGCCCACTATCAAAAAACAGACTATGACACGCCTCTGTTTACGGTCGATATGGCAATTTTTTCTGTAGCAAAAGGTCAATTACAAGTCTTAATGATTCAACGCTCCAACTTTCCCGAAAAAGGCAAATGGGCGCTACCGGGTGGCTTTGTCGATTTAAAAACCGATCCAGATTTAATGGCAACAGCACATCGTAAACTACTTGAAAAAACAGGGATTCATTCTCCGTACCTAGAACAAGTTGAAACCATCGGCAATCAGCATCGTGATCCGCGCGGTTGGTCGATTACATCACTGTATTTTGCACTGATTGATTTTAGTAAATTTGAAATTCAAAAGACTTCAACAACTGAAATGAGTAAATGGATTTCTATAGAAGAAGCCTTGCAACTAGAATTAGCTTTTGACCATCAGAAATTACTAAAATTAGCATTTGATCGCTTGTGCAATAAAACCCGCTATACCGCACTCCCAGCTAGTCTCATGCCTGAATTATTTACTCTGACCGAATTACAAACAATCTATGAAATTATTTTAGGTCATACCTTAGAAAAAAAATCATTTAGACGGCGTATGCAGGAAGCAGGTGCAGTTGAAGAAACAGGACAGCAGAAAATTGTCGGCAAGCGCCCTGCTCAATTATTTCGTTATGCACTAGATGATTTTAATTTCACCTTTCCGCGTATGTTGGAAACACCACGTAACTCAGATAATAAAGAAGAGAGCTAAGGCAAAACCTTAGCTCAAAATATCACTTCCAAGTTTCGCGGATCATATCCACTGCTTTTTCAGCAATCATGATCGCAGGTGCGTTGGTATTACCATTTACCACTGTTGGCATAATCGACGCATCAATCACACGCAAGCCTTGAATACCATATACTTTCAGCTCAGGATCAACCACAGCCATCTCATCTACACCCATTTTGCAGCTACCGACTGGGTGATACACCGTGTCAACACGTTGGCGTAAAATCTCACGAATCTCATCATCAGATTGCACGTTTGCAGTAAACATATCTTCTTTAATTTTTTCACTCAAAGCTGGTGCTTGCATCAACTTTTGCGTGACTTTAAATCCATCAACCATATCTTGAAGGTCTTGCTCATCCTCAAGGAATTTAAAATCAATTAATAGCGGATCATCCACGTTTTTACCACTGAGTTTGACCGAACCACGCGCACGAGGATTGAGCAAACATACATGGCATGAAATACCATGTCCTGTATGCATGGTTCGAGCATGGTTATCTACTACAGCAATGACGAAATGCAATTGTAAGTTAGGCTTATCCAGTTCAGGACGGCTTTTTAAGAAACCACCACACTCTGCATAATTGGTCGTAATTAAGCCTCGGCGCTCCTTACGATAACGCCCAATTTGTTTGATTAAATCTAAACTACCACCAACAGAAACACCGAAAGTTCCATCTATTTGTTTAGTCTTATAAGCAAAAATAAAATCAGGATGGTCATGCAGATTTTCACCAACCCCAGCTAAATCTTTAACCACAGGAATACCGTGTTTTTCTAATTCTTGACGAGGACCAATCCCCGAAAGCATCAACACTTGTGGTGATTGGAATGCCCCTGCAGAGAGTAAAACTTCTTTATTTGCACGAACAACAGTAGTTTGCCCTTTATGTTTAAACTCCACACCTACAGCCCGACCATTTTCGATCACAATCCGCGATACCATCGCTTGTGTGATCACATGTAAATTTGGACGCTTACCGATATAAGGCAATAAATATCCACGTGCAGCACTCCAACGTTCACCATTTTTCTGGGTAACTTGATAGACACCTACACCTTCTTGCTCTGCGCCATTAAAATCATCATTCAGTGGATAGCCCACTTGTTTAGCTGCTTCAATAAAGGTTTTTTGGTATGGATTATCTGAACGTAGTTCGCTTACATTGAGTGGACCATGCTGTCCATGATACTCATTTTTAATTCTTTCGTTATGTTCTGATTTTTTAAAATATGGTAACACTTCATCATAGGACCAACCGGTATTTCCTAAAGCTGCCCAATGATCATAATCATCCCGATGCCCGCGAATATACACCATTGCATTGATCGCTGAACTCCCCCCCAAGCATCTGCCACGTGGTTGATATCCTTTACGTCCATTTAAACCTTTTTGCGGTATGGTTTCTAGCGCCCAGTTATTCAGTTTTGTGGGAATACTAATCACCGCAGCCGCTGGTGTATTCACCAACCAGCTATTGCCGTCCCCACCGGCTTCCAATAAACACACTGATATATTTGGATTCTCCGAGAGTCTACCTGCAAGCACACTACCCGCCGAACCACCACCTATTACTACAAAGTCAAATGCTGTTTGTGTCATTGCTATCCCTGTTATTTTCATTCTTTCAAAATGCGAAAAGATTATGCTCAAATGCACATCTAAATATTCGTTTACTTGTCTAACAGACTTGATTATTCCTCATAAAAAGTAACTGGATATGGGGCAAAGTACAATAGCCAAATCTGGCAATACGATTGAGTTAAATCATCAATTTCTACAGTCACTTATACAGTGGATTTCTTTTCTATTTGCTTTTGCTTTAAATGCTCAACATGCAAACGATTTGTCTTCCAAGAAGGCTCTAATACTTCTTTTTCAATTCGATATTTAATTCTTTTTAACTTCATCGGACTAATCACCTGTTGATCAAAACGTTTTACGTATTCAATCCAAGCTTTACTACGAAAGACATTTTCAGGCATATCTGTTTTAAATTCGCTTCGAGCTGTAAATACAACAATAGAATGCAAATACTGCGGATCAACAACATCACTTAAAACCATTTCCAATACTTTAATATGCTTATAGTTTTGGTGTAACGGATTCTGAAATTTATAACTTTTCTTATAAATTTTTTGTGTCCACTGCTTCTGGTGAGCATTTCCAAAAATCCATCCCGTATAGTTTTTAGTTTCAACGATGAAAACACCATAAGGACTTATTAAAATATGATCAATTTGAGTCGTCCCGTCTTTCTGATCAGGTAAAGTACAATTATTGAGCAATATATATTCAGCACTTAAATACTTAGCAACATGCTCAGAAACCATAAACTCACCAACTTTCCCCTTGAAATTCGGTGATTTGAGATATGTAACTACAGCAAGCATAAGAAGAACTAAAATAATATAAAAGAACATACTTCCCCATGAGTATTTTATTTTTTAGAAATTAAAATCAACAGCATCAAATATACAATATATTTATCAAAATATTATTATAAAACTGAGTTAAGAACTAATTCATAATATTTTATTTGGTCGAACTTCTATATTCTCCAAATAGCATAATCAAACCACCAATAAAAATAAAAAGTAATCCAAATAATTTGAAAGCATCTATTTTCTTTATTTGCATCCCTAATAAACCACTATGATCAATTAAGGTAGCAAAAATCATTTGCCCTAAAAATATCCATAATAGTGTATTGGTTGCACCTATATGTGGAGCTGCCACAAACATACATAGAATATAAAGTGAACCCAAGAAACCTGACAACCACATCCACCAAGATGTATTTTGATAAAATAGTGGTTTCACCGTTCCATCCATCCACAATGCAATAACAAACGAAGCAATCGCACCGCCTATATAAAGAAAAAAGGTCGACTGTATTTGGCTTGCGCCACTGCTATGACGAAAGGCATTAATGACTGCCAATTGTAATGGAACAACTAGCCCACCTAATATACTAATCAAAACATAATGAATATTTTGCATTCATTGACTCTCATTTTTAGGTTTCTAATTTTTATGAACTAATTTGATTGAGTAACTCTTACTCCAAACTATCTTATAAAAACAAATACCGCATCAAACATTCTATAGTTCAATTGTGACTAAAATGCTTTTGATTAAATAATGAAAGCTTGGAGATAGAAATAATTTCAGAAGAGTAAATAAGTTTTCGTTATTTAATTAAATAAGATAGAAAAATACAGACGTAAAAAAAACCGCTGATTAGCGGCATTTTATCTCATCTTTAAGATGATGGTCGGAGCAGTAGGATTCGAACCTACGACCCCCTGGTCCCAAACCAGGTGCACTACCAGGCTGTGCTATGCTCCGATTACTCTATAAAAGAGTGGGGTGAATGACGGGATTCGAACCCGCGACAACTGGAATCACAATCCAGGGCTCTACCAACTGAGCTACATCCACCATAACGTTTGGTTCTATGTACCAAGCTACCAACTAAATGGCGCGCCTGACAGGATTCGAACCTGTGACCATCCGCTTAGAAGGCGGATGCTCTATCCAACTGAGCTACAGGCGCATAACGATGATAATACTATCAAGCGATACTTCGCCGATCTTAAAATAATGTTTTTCAACATCTTTTAAATGGTCGGAGCAGTAGGATTCGAACCTACGACCCCCTGGTCCCAAACCAGGTGCACTACCAGGCTGTGCTATGCTCCGATTTATCTCAGCTTTTATTGTATCGCACATCGTGCGGTACGGTGTGCATTCTAGGCTTGACGTCGCATCACGTCAACACCTAGTTTTAAAAAAAATGATTTTTCCTTATCAAATGTATATTTAACAAGCATTTTAACGCTTTAGAGAAGCACTAAAGTTCAACATTCGATCGAGTGGTAATTTTGCGCGTTCAGCCAATGCTGGATCGACGTGTATTTCTTGATCAGCATGTTGTAACACGTGCAAAATACCATCCAACTCATTCATTGCCATCCAAGGACAATGTGCACACGAACGACATGTTGCACCCTCACCCGCCGTTGGCGCTTCGAATAATTCTTTATCTGGTGCTGCTTGCTGCATCTTATAGAAAATACCGCGATCAGTAGCTACGATCATTTGTTTATGCGGTAAAGTCTGCGCTGCTTTGATCAGTTGCGAAGTACTTCCCACTGCATCTGCAATATCTACTACAGATTCAGGCGATTCAGGATGAACTAAAACTGCTGCATCAGGATATAGCGCTTTCATTTGTGCAATACCACGTGCACGGAATTCTTCATGTACGATACACGCGCCATCCCATAACAACATATCAGCACCCGTTTTCTTTTGGATGTAACGTCCTAAATGCTGATCAGGTGCCCAAATAATTTTTTCACCCAAGCTATCAAGATGCTCAATAATCTCGACTGCACAGCTTGAAGTTACCACCCAGTCAGCACGTGCTTTCACAGCTGCCGAAGTATTGGCGTACACCACGACAGTATGATCGGGATGTTGATCACAGAATGCTGTAAACTCATCTACTGGACAACCTAAGTCCAAAGAACAGGTTGCCTCAAGTGTAGGCATTAATACTGTCTTTTCAGGAGATAAAATTTTTGCTGTTTCTCCCATGAACTTTACCCCAGCAACTACGAGAGTTGATGCAGCATGATCACGACCAAAGCGCGCCATTTCTAGAGAATCAGAAACACAACCACCTGTTAATTCTGCAAGCTCTTGAACATCAGGATCACAGTAGTAATGTGCAACAAGGACAGCATCACGCTTTTTCAGCTCAGCTGCAATTTGTGCGAACTTTTCTTGTTTCACTTCTGGGCTGAGGCTATGGTCCTTTGGCTCACCCAAACGATCTAAATGCGCCTGCACAATATTTTTGGCTTCGTTCGCAATTAAATTCGCATCATTCATAAAACGTCTTCTCTATCCTGCGTGCTTGCATCACAGCAAACATATAACGTGGGTATCTAGGGTGATCATTTGGGATGAATCACTTCGTCCACACATGAGTGATATAAAAAAAGCCCCACTGTGGAGGCTTTATTATAACGCATATTTACGAACGATAATCGGCATTAATTTTGACGTAGTCATAAGAAAAATCACAGGTATAAACTGTGTCTTTCGCTTCGCCTCGTCCTAGATCAATACGAATCGTAATTTCTTTCTCAGCCATCACAGCAGCGCCTGCTTCTTCAGTATAGTCAGGATTCGCACCACCATCCAAGCAAATCTGGACATCACCTAACCACACTTGAACCTTACTGCTATCTAAGTTTGGAACACCTGCTTTACCAATCGCCATTACAATACGTCCCCAGTTTGGATCAGAAGCGAATAAAGCTGTTTTAATGAGTGGTGACTCAGCAACACTATAAGCAACATCACAACACTCTTGGGTATTGGCTCCGCCTTCCACCTGTACCGTAATGAATTTAGTTGCACCTTCACCATCACGCACAATCAATTGTGCTAAACGATTCATAATACGCGCAAGTACATCCAGCACTTGTTGGTAACGAGGGTCATCTTGTGATTCAATTTCCGCACCACCAGCTAGACCTGTTGCTACAAAAATACAAGAGTCATTGGTTGAAGTGTCGCCATCGATTGTGATGCGGTTAAACGAATGTTCAACAGTCGTTTGTAACAGTTGCTGAACAAGTACTTTTGATATTGGTGCATCTGTTGCAACAAAGCTCAACATGGTTGCCATGTTCGGGCGAATCATACCCGCACCTTTACTGATTCCAGTCATGGTGTATGTCACACCATCAAGCTCAAACTGTTCAGATGCACCTTTCGGAGTAGTATCTGTGGTCATAATGCCAGAAGCAGCTTCAGCCCAACGATCCGCATTTAAATCATTTAATGCAGGCTGAATACCTTGAACTAAACGCTCAATCGGGAGTTGCTCACCGATTACACCTGTTGAAAAAGGTAGAATCTGATTCGCTTGGACACCTGCTAATTCCGCTAATTTGGCACACGTCGTTTCTGCATTTTTATAACCTACAGTTCCTGTTGCCGCATTTGCATTACCAGTGTTAATAATCAAATAACGTGGTGTATTTTCTGCCAAGTGTTTTTTACTAAGCAAAACCGGCGCAGCAGCAAATGCACTTTGAGTAAATACACCTGCAACATTTGAACCTTCAGCAAATTCAAAAATGACTAGATCTCGTCGATTTGGATAACGTACATACGCCTCAGTTGAGCCAATTTTTACACCCTGCACCACATGCATAAGTGGCATTGTTACGTCACCAACAGCCATTTTTAAACTTCCATTCAATTTGTTATGAAAAAGAAAATGAATACATACCCTATATATGCGACTCGGAAAGTTCATCTACAACCTGCGTGGTATTTGTAATATCCCGTTTCTGCGATAGATAAAACAAATGCAGCAAGTGAACAGGTTTTGTAGATGACAATGCCTTTGGTTACTTTGGGCGAAACCAAAGTAACTCGAACCGAAGGTTATTCCTAATATTGGATTACGCTAAGCAAGACACCGCCTCGCCAATAACTGAGTTACGGTTCAAGTCATAAAATATGTGGATTCATATCTGTTAAGTAGCTTATTCCAAAAAGCAATGAAAATCGAGTATTAACAATACAGATTATGGAATTTGACTTTGCTCTAAACTGAGTAAAATCTGCTTCTTATCCAACCCACCAGCGAAACCAACCAATGCCCCACTTGATCCAATCACTCGATGACACGGCGCAATAATCGAAATCGGGTTCTTACCATTCGCAGCACCTACTGCACGTACAGCTTTTTCATTACCAATCTGGAGTGCAATCTCTTTATAACTACGTTTTTCCCCGTAAGGAATCGTCAATAAAGCCTTCCAAACCTGCTGCTGAAAATCAGTGCCTTGAAAATCAAGAGGTAAATCAAATTGTTGGCGCTGCCCTACGAAGTATTCTTCTAATTGTTTTTTAACTCGCTGTAACATCGGATGTTGATGATCTTCTAAGGGCTTTGCTAAACGAACTCTTTTATGATCTTCATTATCCCACATGACTGCAACTAAAGCCTGATCATGTGCAACCAATTTTAATGCACCCACAGGAGAATCCATATACATATAAACCAATTGCATTAAAAATTCCCCATAGGCTTTGTTCCATTCAGCTTACTCAATCCGATAAGATGCTGAATTTTCTTAATTTGAAGACAATTTCATTAAAATCAGACCAGATACGATCAACACTGCTGCAATCATTCGCATTGCGGTCATCGGCTCATTCAAAATGAGAATACCTACCACGAAAGAGCCAATCGCTCCAATCCCTGTCCACACCGTATATGCTGTACCTAAAGGAAGTGAACGCATTGAAATCGACAATAAAACAACACTTAAAATCATGAAAACAATAGTCACGATGCTTGGCGTTAGCTTAGTAAAACCTTCAGACATTTTCATAGAATATGCCCAAATAATTTCGAAAATACCCGCCAAGATTAAAATTGCCCAAGCCATTTTTAACAGTCTACTTTATCAATAGTCAGGTCGTCCCAACGTGATTCTTTGCAAGGAGGTCGTCCTCCTTCGTTGAACAGTTTACTGTAAAATGCGCAATTGTGTGAATTGTTGTGTATCTAGATAACTTAAATATTTGAAATAATTAAAATTTCTTAATACAACTATTACTGCCAAACGATACTTTCAACTTTCATGAGTTCACAAGCACCATTCCCTGTATCTTCTCGAGATAGAGAGCTTTTCCATCGCCAGCCATCTGAAGCCTGAATCTCAATCAATGAACCTTTTAAATAAACCAAATCATCTTTTTTTATCTTCTTCATTTGCGATGCCACAGAAGGATTTGCTGGGACTAAATGCATGTTGGCACTATGTGTTGCAATCTCTCTTAATGAAATAGGTGGCTCATTTTCAACTTTCCAATAATACCAACGATTACTTTGAGAAATATCAATGCGCTCATACACTTGCGGTTTCGCCATCTCTCCCCAACCGACCGCAATGTCGATCGGTGAAAATTCAGCTTCTCTTCCCCAATGATAATCTTCTTTGGATAAGACACGGAAAGAACCTTCATACTTTTCTAATTCAATGATTTGAACATTCTGTTGTGTCTTGAGTTGATCTAAATCAGGAACAGGTTTTAAAAAATTTGTCCAAATTAACCATGCAAATGCGACTGCTAATACCCAATACATCCATTTAGGCATCTCATTTATCCCTTTTGTTTCGTATCGCATTCATCCATTGATTTAAATGCTGAAATATAGTCTTCAAAAAAATCTGGAATTGATAAAAATAATTATGCTTAGATGAATCTATAGATTCCTCTTGTATCGAATCCTTATGTCGATCAATCATGATCTGAATCGGTTCGTAATGCGACATGGTTTGTTGCAACTCCACCCCTAAATTCAAACACTCAAGTTTATAAGTGAGCAGAGATAAATCATCTCGATGGTACAACGTGAGGTGCTTACAGTTTAAATCTATATGATGCTCGATTAATACTTCCGAGAAAGGAATTAATGCTTTTCTGATTCGTTGTACATCCTGATCATCTTTCATCAGAGGGATATAATAATAGCTCACCTGCATAGAACTATTATTGCTCCGCTGTGAATCTGAAAAAGACGATTGATTGCTAATCTTTTCGAGGGAATCTGTTATTGCTGTTATTTGATTGTTTTGTTGTTCTAAAGCCATTTATACACCATCAATGACTCAAAAAAGATACTGCTAGTATAAACCAACAGTATCTCAGTAAAGTGACTTTTTAGACAAAGTATCAGAACTTTAGCGTTAATCCCGTAGCATATAACCAACCCTTTTCACTTTCAGAAGCAGCTTGCCATGGTGTTTGCTCCGCACCTTTATGATAAGCATATGCTACATCTACAAAAGGCATAAGTTTTTTATTGATCTCATAACGCACTTGTACACCCGTTTGTAGTTTAGATAACCCTGATTTCTTTGCATATTTTGATTCATCACTCAATACCACATCTGCATTCAAATAGGGTTGAGCAATTAACTTTTGTGTAAATAGCAAGTCTCGACTGGTTTCTAAACTCAACTGCCAACGCTGATCTTGTCCAGCAAAAACATAAGCTTCTGTTTCAAAGAAATATGGTGCTAAACCATGCAAACCGAATACAGCACTCCATTGATCTTGATCTAGCTGATGTTCTGGTTGATATTGATAACGTACACCCGCCTGTATATCCCAAAAATCTGCAATATTTCTGCTATATAAAGTCATTGCTTCAGTTTCAGCTTTTTCTGATTCAGCCTTCTCAACATGGGCTTTGATGAAGATTTTATTTTCATCTGTACCCACCCATGTTTTTAACTCGGTGCTTACACTACCATTTCCATCTTCATCAACCGTCCAAGCATTTTCTAAGCTGGTTGACTGGTATATTTGCCCGCCATGTTCGTTATGATGACTATGTTCTGCATCTTGAACATCGCTTAAATATGCAAGTTTGGACTGTTCATGTTTCTGATGATCCGTCTTTGACGTTTCCATCACAACCGTCTGTTGCTGTGAAGCTTGATTCATCTGCAACATTTGATTATGAGCTTCATGGGCATGGGCAAATCCTCCCAAAGAGGATGCAATACCACTCACCACGATCAACTGTGTATATCGTTTCATCTTCGAAGACTGCTTAATGATGTGCATGGCTTTCTCCTGTCGATGGTTGAACTGGTGTAGATGTTGGTTGAGTGGCTGTTTTTGCCTCATTGACATTCGCAACAATCAACTTACTCATCATTCCTGCACTCATGTGATAGAGCAAATGACAGTGAATCGCCCACTCTCCTAATTCATCAGCTGTCAGTAATGCAGTTACGGTTTTACCGGGTGGTACGATCACGGTATGCTTATTTGGCATATCGGCTGCGCTTTGTCCATTTTCTAGCTGCATAAACATGCCATGTAAATGCATAGGATGTGCCATCATACTTTCATTGACAAACTTCAAACGAATTCGCTCACCGTACTGCACTTTCAATGGTTCAAAATCTTTATCACTGAATTTTTTCCCATCAATTGTCCAAATATATCGTTCCATCGTCCCACCTAAACGAATCACGAGTTCTCTTTCTGCAGCACGCGTATCAGGCTGAGGAGTTAATGCTTTTAGATCGGTATATTGCAATGCTTTATGTCCAACAGGTGTGGATGCATTTGCCCAACCTTGAACAGCTTGTGGTTTATGTTGGTTTGTTACGGACATAGATGATTGTTTCTTATCCGAATGGTGATGCATCTGGCTCATATTCATGTCGGTATGAGATTTATGGTTCATATCGCCCATATCCATTTCACCATGCGCATTATGATTCATTGTCATCTTACTCATCTGAGTATGTTGGCTATGATCCACTTTAGACTTATCCATTTCAGCATGCTGGCTATGATCCATTTTGCTCGTTTCATCTTGCTGATGCGCTCCATGTCCCATATCGTCCATGGTCAATAATGCACGTGGACGCGCTGCCGGCATCGTCACGGTCTGTTGTGCTGGCTTCATCTCATTCTGCAATGACGCGATTGCAAAACCAGAACGATCAATTGACTCTGCTTGGATTTGATAATGCGTTTGAGTTGGTTCAACAATTACATCATAAGTTTCTGCTGCACCAATTCTAAATTTATCGACTGGAACAGGTTGGACAGGCTGACCATCAGCACTAACAACCATCATTTTTAAATTAGGAATTCGCACATCAAAAAAAGACATCGCCGAAGCATTGATAAACCGTAAGCGAACTTTTTCTCCTGCTTTGAAAGCACCTGTCCAATTTTGTTGTGGTGTTTTCCCATTCACTAAAAAGGTATAGCCAGTGACATCCGATAAATCAGTTTTCAGCATGCGCATCTGATTCCACATCGAACGATCTTGCCATGTAGCTTTCAAACCTTGATCTTTCAGTTGTGACCAAACATCAGCGACTGTTTCACGTTGATTTTGATAGTACTCCGCTGATTTTTTTAGATTTGCCATGATCTTGTCACTTTTCGTTTCATGGAAATCGGAAAGCATCACAACATAATCACGTTCAGCACTTTCATGTTTGGCTACAGGCTGTTTTCCTTTGGGATAAATGACCAAAGGACCATATAAACCATCCTGTTCCTGACCTTTACTATGTGCGTGATACCAATAAGTTCCGTTTTGTCGTACTTTAAAACGATACTCAAAACTACCATTAGGCTTAATACCTTTAAAGCCATTGAAGCCCGGAACACCATCCATAAGCCCTGGTAAAAGTAAACCATGCCAATGCAGAGAGGTATCTTGATCTTTAAGTTGATTATGGACATGAATGACCGCTTCATCCCCTTCTTCAAACTCCAGCAAAGGCGCAATAAATTTGCCATTCACTGTAATTCTTTGAACAGGTTTTCCTGTGACATTCACCATCTCTTGATTGATATTAAGATGATACTCTTTGATTGCAGCCATGCTATAGGGCGCGAATAAGAGACCGAAACTCGCAATAACACCAGCATATAATTTTGAAGACATGAAATAATCCTAATCTATTGATTCATCAAATTTCCCTAACTATAAGAAGTTAAGAAAAGACTGAGTGGCTGATAGATTAGGCTTTGGGAGGACGAAGAATTTCTTGCCAATATCCAGCTAAGTGTCGAGCTTGATATGCTGTTATTAGATGAATAGGTCGTTCAAAAACAGATAAAGCAGATAGTTCAGGTATATTTTGATCGAGTGTAAAACTCACCGTTTGACAATGTGATGGATGATTACAATCTTCACAATGTTGCTGATTTGGCACTTTTTGGTCATGACATTTACTCAAACTCGTCATGTCTTGATGTGCCATTTGCATTTGATGATGCTGTTCACTTTTCATTTGCATCTTGTGACACGGCATATCCTGAGTCGTTACAGTGGATTGCTCAGTATGAATTGCATGTACGCAACGGCGACATTACTCCCCCCGATGAAAAATATCATCAGGAACACAAACCACATATGTTTGTATCTTTTGAGATGTAGCACTGAATATTCCTATCCACAGATCAGAATCTTTATCTATATTAAGCATAAGTTGTTTCATAGTTATGCACAATCATGTTTATGTTCAAATTATGCAATATTCAACAACTTTAAACAGAGTGATGCTGTTTTATTCAACAATATCTGCAAAAATTATTCATGAGTAAAAATAGAGCAAAATAAATAATTTAGCGCACAAAAAAAGGACAAAAACTTGTCCTTTTTCGTTCAAACTGCTGTGAATATAAACAACTGAAATCATTTTGTTTATTTTAACAACATCTTATCCACTCGCTTATCAACATGGTTATCCACGTAGTTATAAACAAAGTTATCCACAACCCAGTGTATATAATAGGTTAAGTAGACTAAATTTGTTTTGCACCAACTTTAGCCAACTCTGCACGCATTTGGTCGATCACTGTTTTGTAATCTGGCTGACCAAAAATTGCTGAACCAGCAACAAACATATCCGCCCCAGCTTCTGCAATTTCTCGAATATTTGCAGGTCCTACACCACCATCCACTTCTAAACGAATATCACGGCCACTTGCATCAATAATTTGGCGTGCTTGGCGAAGTTTTTCTAATGTCATCGGAATAAATTTCTGCCCACCAAAACCAGGGTTTACACTCATTAATAAAATTTGATCCACTTTATCTAGAACATAATCAAGATAATGTAATGGTGTCGCAGGGTTAAAAACTAATCCTGCTTTTGCACCACCTGATTTAATCAACTGCAAAGAGCGATCAATATGATCTGTCGCTTCTGGGTGGAAAGTAATGATATCGGCACCTGCTTCCAAGAAGTCACCAATCATACGATCCACAGGAGAAACCATGAGGTGTACATCAATTGGTGCTTTGATACCGTAATTTTTTAATGCTTTACAAATACCTGCACCGAAGGTCAGATTCGGAACATAGTGATTATCCATCACATCAAAATGTACAACGTCTGCGCCTGCAGCTAGAACTTTTTCTACATCTTCACCTAAACGAGCAAAATCAGCAGATAAAATTGAAGGAGCAATGAGATAAGGCTTGGACATGGATAACCTGACAATGACGAAGGAATGATTCCGTGATTATAACAAATTCATCCTGTTTAGGGCTGTTAGAAAGTGATTATTCGAGCATTGCAAACATGCAACACCACGTTGCAGAGTTACTATTTTTTTATCATTTGTTATTTGCTAAGGTAATTTTCGATACAAAAAATGAAGTCGTATGATGAAGAGTACTACACAAATTGAAACAGTCGAAGGTAAACGAATCGCTAAACGTTTGATCAATCACTGGAAACATAAATTTGAAGTTGAAGAAACTGAAATCTATTCAAAAATTTTGATGCCTACTGCAACGGTGACACTCACAGCACAACAGGAATACTTAGAGGTTATCATTGAAAATCAACAAGATGATGTCGAGCGCCTAGAGCAAGTTGTAATAGATCATTTGAATCGAATGGCTCAGCAGGAATTCGCTGCCAATTGGACTCATCAAGAATAAGAAGCTCATAATGAGCTTCTTTCAAAGATTAAGCATTCTTTTCTAATTGAATAGCATGAAATTGCAAATGATCATCGATAAAGCTTTGAATAAAATAGTAGCCATGATCATAACCTTCATGCAAACGTAAAGTAATATGCTGGCCAGACTCTAAACAAGCTTGTTTAAATTTTTCAGGATTTAACTGCGTAAAGAATTGGTCTTCTAAACCTTGATCAATCAGAATTTCTTCAAATTGAGATCCTTTCTGCTGCACTAATGCTGTTGCATCGTGTTCTGCCCAACGTTGTTGATCCTGTCCTAAATATTGACTAAATGCCTTTTCCCCCCAAGGACAAATACTTGGTGCACAAATCGGTGCAAATGCCGAGACCGATCTAAAAAGTTCTGGGTACTTAAATGCTAATGTTAGGGCACCATGACCACCCATTGAGTGTCCAAAAACCCCAACCTGATATTCAATGATTGGAAATTCTTGCAAAACATGAGCGTAGAGTTCATCAACAATGTATGACTCCATTTGATAATGCTCAGCCCAAGGTTGTTGAGTCGCATTAATATAAAAACCAGCACCCTGCCCAATATCCCAATGATCGCCTTGAGCAACATGCTCTCCACGTGGAGATGTATCAGGAGTAATCAAAATAAGACTTAATCTTGCTGCCATGCGTTGTGCATGTGCTTTTATTGCAAATGTTTCTTCACTACACGTAAGCCCTGCAAGATAAAAAAGCGCAGAACAAGGTTTGCCATCTAAAGCAGCTGGTGGGAGATAAACACCAACGCGGCTTGAGCCTTTGAGGTGTTGTGATTCAAGTTGATAAATCCTTTGCTCACCCTCAAAACAACGATTTTTTTGCAGTAGCTGCATGTTGATCATCCTGTGTTTTTGTAATGTCTGTTGTTGTAATATTTTGAGTAGGGAATAAATATGGTTCTAATTGCGGCAGCATGAGTTCCATATTACGACCAATTGACCATTGTGGTTCAGATGGCTCAAAACCTTGTGCAGTTTCCCACTGTGTCACCGTTTGTTTGGCTTGTTCAAAGGCTTTTTTCATTGAAGACTGTTCACGCATCGCCAAATCAAAAAAAGCTCGACCAAAATAAGTATAATCTGCTTCATTATTACAGCCAAAAGAGGTCTTATCCGCTGCTGATGCAGTAATGATCAATGTTTCTGGAGACTGTAATGCTGGAATAAAACTTCCAGAATAGCATGCAGAAATTACAATCACTCGCCAACGAATACCGGACTTATCCAGAGTTTCACGTAACCATTTTGGATCGACCTGACCTAATTCAAGTGGTGCATTTTCTAGTTCAAAATGATTTTTTTCACCATGTGATGTCATATAAAGAAATAAAACATCACTATCACGATTCATCTGTTGACCGATACGGCGCAAAGCAAGCTCGATACTTGTCTTTGAAGCTATTGGTACTTCTAAACGCGTGGCAGGGTTATTGACCAGCATGATAGAACGGTCGACAGTTCCAAAGCGTGTATCAAACTGCTCTTTTATACGCTCAACTTCAGATTTAAAAACATCCACATAACTATCACCTGCAACACCTAAAAAGTACCAGTGACTTTGGGCAATGTCGCCATATTGGATGTTATCTAATGCTTGTTGCAATAAAATGCTCTGAGCATAAAAGGCTTCCTCTGAAAAGCTTGGCGGAGTTTCTTCGACTTTCCAAATCGGTTGATCTTTCACCGATAATTGCCAAACTACCATCGTTGCAATCGTTGC
Organism: Acinetobacter sp. SK-43; assembly: GCF_015351505.1. NCBI lineage: Bacteria > Pseudomonadati > Pseudomonadota > Gammaproteobacteria > Moraxellales > Moraxellaceae > Acinetobacter > Acinetobacter sp. SK-43. The sequence continues at coordinate 22,090 of NZ_JADKPY010000025.1, read as the reverse complement.
GATAAAAACGAGAGCTCGCTCCCACCAAGGCCAATTCAGCGCACGTGAGAACACCCAAATTACGGCTAAACTTTGCCAAACAAATAAAGCCACAAAGAATGGTGGTAAAAAACCATTATAGATACTGTCAGGAATGAAGTTTAGATATCCATTCGATCCTAAATACTGAATCAAGCACTGTAAGAGCAAAATATTGGTATCAAGAACCAACCAGAGTAAAGCAGGCACTAACATCAAACGTGCTTGGTTCATCCGTTGAGATAGAAAAATCCCGACAATCAAGGCAATAAACGGCCAAAGCGCATAGCCAATGAGACCTTGAGGGTTAAAATCACCTACTTGACCAGCTACTAACCAACTATACAACGAGTTTGTACAGCCACCTAAAATCCCCCAAAGGATCAGCTGGGTGATAGAGGGATGAACCACTTGTAATGAACGGCGGGACCCGAGGAACAACCACATTCCAGCAATTTGGTTACTTTTGAAATCATGCCAGATATTAATGGAGGGTTTGAGATCTATCATAGAATTCTTCGGGAGTATCTCTTCTTAAGCCTAAACTAAAAAATATGCCAAACGTTATAGATTAAATGTCGCTTTTTCAAAATCGTTAATATATGCAACCGTAGTGTAAGCTTAGCAAGAATTTTTTAGCAATCATGCTTTTGAACTATATCACAAATTTTTACCGAGCATTGACCTAAGCCAAACAATCATCTGATAAAAAGATTCAAATTTAACCTTTTGGAAAATAAGCATCAAATCGACAAGCATCCCCTAACCATTGATGATCAGGATGTTGTTCAGCGAGATAAACCGCATGGCGTGGTCGTTTAACAATTACTCTTTTTGCAATTTTCTTAGCTAAATCGAGTAGTTGATCACCCAAATCCATTTCACCATCTTCGGGTAATAACATATGCAACAACTGCATTTGTTTTTTGACTTGTGCCTGTTTTTTTATCGCTTGCTGATTTTGATCACGCTGGGGAAACATCGGATCGAGATAAACAACATCTAGATATTCACCTTTGAGTGCTAACTCATTTAAATAGCAATTTGAGTCTGCGTGTATAAGTTGAATACGTTGCATTGTGGCTTGTAAAAAAGAATCTCTTTCCGCTTGTGCCTTAGCATATTCCAGTAATACAAATAAAATCGGATGTCGCTCAATTAAGCGTACATTGGCACCCAAATGTGCCATAAGCAAGCTATCGTGTCCCAACCCTGCTGTAGCATCAATAAGTGTTGGTTTCTCTCCAAGTTGGCATGCCCTCGCTATCATTTCTGATTTTAAACTTGCTCTTTTTAAACGGGGAATTTCAGCACACCAATCGGGCTGCATTTTCATGCCATTTGCACTGAGGCTTAAACCATCTTCATCCAATACCAATGCTATATCAGGGTTCAAACGTAAAAATCTTGAGTTAATTTTCTCTACAACATACCCCTCAAGTTTTACATCTAGTTCAGCAAAACGAGCTTGAAGTTGCTTAAATGATTGTTCATATTCTGCTTGATACCAACATATCATTCGCATTACCAATGCACCCAACCTGTCCACCATGTTGCAAGTATAAATACCCCAAAACCGATACGATAATACGCAAATGCCGTAAAATCATGTTTAGAAACATATCGAATCAATGCACGTATCACGATCAAAGCAGAAATAAAAGCAACCACAATTCCAACTGCAAGTACCGCTAAATCATTACTGTGTAAATCATTTCGCATTTTATACATATCGAGTAAACCTGCACCCATCAATACAGGAATCCCTAAGAAAAATGAAAATTCAGCGGCAGCTTTACGTGATATCCCTAAAAATAAAGAACCAATTATCGTTGAACCCGATCGTGAGGTACCAGGGATCAAAGCAAAACATTGAATCAGTCCAATCAACGTTGCTTGTTTAAAAGTCAAATCATCCACTTCAGAACTGACAACTAAATGCTTGCGTCTTTCCGCCCAAAGAATAATAAAACCACCAACGATTAAAGCGATAGCAACAGTAATGGCATTAAATAAATACGCTTTAACCACATCACCAAATGTTAATCCAATAATCACAATAGGAATTGAAGCAATAATTAAATTTAGGCTTAAACGTCGACCTTGCTCCTGACCTTTCATTGCTCCGATCAAAGCACCCCATAATTTGCCCCAATACTCATAAATAACTGCAGCAATCGCACCGATCTGAACTGCAACGGCAAACATATCTCTTTTTTCTACAGTCCAAAAATCGAGCAACTGTCCAGACAAAATAAGATGACCTGTACTTGAGATAGGTAAAAACTCTGTTATGCCCTCAACCAATCCCATTATGGCTGCTTTAAATAGCAATAAAATATCCATAACTCACCTTAATTTGGTTTGCCCTGATCAGCAATTTTTTTCCAAGCGTCATCACGTAAATAAACTGGCAAGGCGTGTTCTGCGTCAACCCATTTTTGTTGAGTTGCATAAACTCGTGCGATGGTTGCGATATCGTGCGCAGTTGCTTTGATATCAGCAACAGTTTCATTCAACGCTTGGGAGTCATCTTTTTGCATAAACTCTATAAGAGTTGCACCTGAACCAATTGGTGTAAACTTACAGTATTCGCTAGCACGCTCATAAGCTAATAGTTTTTCTTCATCGATTGCTTGCATAATCCCAAACTGATCTAAGCTGTAATTCGCAACGTACACTTCTTGCATTCGTGCATCTAAAACAGCAGAAACTTGTTTCAAACCCGTTAATCGATATGCTGCTTGAGCTAAAGCTTGTAAAGTAGAAACAGGTATAACAGGCAAATCATGCGACCATGCTAAAGCTTGTGCAACTGCAGCATTGATGCGCACACCACTAAACGAACCAGGACCTCGGCTAAATGCAATTGCTGTTAAATCAGAAAGTTGTGTCTGTGTCTGAATTAAAGCCTGCTCTGTTAAAGGCAAAATGGTTTGAGTTTGTGCCTTTGTTCGCTCATCCAACTGAAAATAGAGTTCTTGTGTGTCATCAATTAGTGAAACTGAACACTGCTCATTTGCAGTTTCCAATGCAAGCAATTTCATGCAAAAACCTTGGTATAAAAGAGATGAAAAACGTCGAGTATCATACTCCACTCAGACATCATAGGCGAGCTGTTCTATTTTTATGGATACAAAAAAGCCAAGCATTCACTTGGCTGAGTTCATATCAATTGATCTAAAGTATTTTAGAAATTAAACGCTTCTAAATTTAGGAAGTTTTTAAAATGCTCAACATAATGTAAGGCACTCATTCGTAGTTTAACCGCACCTTCATCATCTACAGTTTTAACTATTTTTCCAGGTGAACCCATTACGACAGAATTATCTGGGATCACTTTACCTTCTGGAATTAATGCATTCGCACCAATAATACAATTCTTACCAATCACAGCATTATTTAGAATCACCGCATTAATACCAATTAAAGAATTATCACCGATCGTACATCCATGTAACATCGCCTGATGGCCAATCGTAACGTATTCACCAATATTCAATTCAATACCAGCATCTGTATGCAAAACTGCATTCTCTTGAACATTCGAGTAATTACCGATTCGAATTAAACAGTTATCAGCCCTAATAACAGCACCAAACCAAACACTGACTTCACGTCCTAATTCTGCCTGACCAATCACAGTTGCTGTCGGTGCAACCCAACCATCCCAAGGTTGTTGAAGTGCTTTAGGAGTAAATTCTTTATATTTGTACATCATTTTTTAAAACTCTACTTTTCAAAGTGAAATTAAAACTTAGCTAGACCAAAGTTAGGTGGATTAACTAGAAATGGCCATTTTTTTTGATAGCCTAAACCGTATTGGAATAATGAAACGAGCATTCTTGCGGTGAGACCCCACACGACCTCACTTTCAACTTGCATGCTTGGAAAATATAGAGATTGACGGGCTAATCTAACTTCATAAGGTAAAGGGGGAGCATCGATTAACTGTTTTAATGGTACAAAGAAAATGCGATCAATTTCTGAGGGCTGTGCAATAAGGTTTACTTCCGCAGGGATTAAGCCAACAATTGGTTTAACAGACAATCCACTCCGTGCTCTTTGAATCGGTAAATCACCCAATAATTTAACATCGAAAGGATTTAGTGCGGTTTCCTCTTGAGCCTCACGTAAAGCAACAACAATATTACTGGTATCACTAGGGTCACGTTTACCACCAGGAAAAGAGACCTCACCTGCATGTTGAGATAAATGAATTGAACGACGTGTCAATAAAACTCTAGGCTGAGTCTCCTGCGTAATTGCTATTAAGACTGCTGCATCAGCTTGTTGAATTCGTTTGGAAAATCGCAACCGTTGTTCTAATAGCTGTATTAACGATGCCTCTTCCATGCTATTCATCCCTCTTTAAATGCTTTTCTTATCCACCAACATCATAGCCGAAATTTTACTGAGGAACATAACTGATCCTAATGCGAATTCATAAAAATTCAGTTATGCTGAGTTATCTCTAGGATTGATGATAATTATGAGCTTTTGTGTAGCGTGTGGACATCAAACTGAAGCAAAAATTCCATTAGGTGATCATAAAACACGTCTTGTATGTACAAATTGTGGCAATATTCATTATGAAAATCCCAAGGTTATTTGTGGTGCTTTAGCGTTATGGGATGATAAGGTTTTACTCTGTCGACGAGCAATTGAACCGCGCTATGGTTTATGGACTTTACCTGCTGGTTACATGGAGTTATTTGAAACCATGGAACAAGGTGCAGCTCGTGAAACACGTGAAGAAGCGGAAGCTGAAGTCGAAATAGAACAACTTTATTGTATGTACAATATTCCGCGTATTGGACAGATATACGTATTATTCAAAGCACATATTAAACAAGGTTTCTTTGGAGCAGGTGAAGAAAGTATTGAATGTCGTTTATTTGAAGAACATGAAATCCCATGGTCTGAACTCGCATTTCCAAGTGTTGAACAAACATTGAAACACTATTTTTCTGATCGTAAATCAGGAACATTCACAACTCATCTAGAAACGTTGGGTACTCGTTTAGACCATACAGGTTAAAAAAAGACCGCTTAACGCGGTCTTTTTTATATTACGACTTAACTTTAATTGCCTTACATGCTGGGATAGATTGATCTGCAATCTTAATACTTACCGAACCAGAGAAACGTTTTGCTAATTCACGTTCTTCTGCTGTAGGAGCTACGTATTTATTTTTTTCTTCTGTGGTCAAATCATCATATAAACGATTATACACATCTACAAAATATGCATAAGTATTTGACCATGTCACTGTATTATTTGAGAAATTCGTTAAATTAATTCCCGTTGCTTGACCTGCAAGAAGGTTATTGATATTGATTTTCGCCCCAGTGCCTGCAGTTACGTTCAAGCCAAACATTACTCCATTGATATTTCCAAATTTAGGATTAGACAATATCGCTCTCACACTGATTGATTTATCATTCGTTGAAAATAATGTCGCTCCCGTTGTACCAATTCGGAACTGTTTTTGATCATTACTATCTGTGATTGAACCATCACTATTCACTGTCTTCACACTGCCACAAATACCAGACATATCTGTAGCTGTTGAATTCGCTTTGATATCTGTACGAATATCACCATCTTCATCAATGACAATTCCTAAATCAACTGGAGCTAGGTTTGCTTCATTGCTGAATCTGAATGTTAAAGTAGCATACAAAGGGAAGATATATTGCTGATTTGATGCAACATTATTTCTAGTTTTAAAAATGTCTTTAGCTAAATAACTCGAAGGATTAATCTTAACAATATCAACAGTTCCATTATAGTTAGTACTTGATATAGCCTGTTTCCATAAACCAAGATGAGTTGTGTCAACAGTATCCGTATCTTTGGCTTTAATCAATTGTTTATAAAAGTTAGTTGTACCAGGTATAGTATTTCTATTGATTAGCTTACCTTGATATATCAATAAGTCTTCAGCTGAATTATTTTCTGAAATTTTAAAACGTAAAGGTTTATTTGTATTTACTTGCATATTGATCGGATCAAGCCAATCCTTTTGCGCATCTACTTGTAATTTAATTGGTTTTACCTTTGTAATCAAGGTAATTGGAGCAACAACCAACCCATTCGTTATAGTTGCAGCTCCTTTCCATTGCTGACCATCACCAATCGTATATCCTTGTCGATCAGACAATAAGAAGAAAGCACCCATTGAATGCAATAGATTGGTGTCTTTATCCACACATTTTGACGTTAATGCATTATTACAACCAAAGAAACCATCTGGACGGAAATTACTAACATTTGTACCTTCTCCACCAGCTTTATAAACTGGTAAATCAGCTTGCCAAACACCCGTGTTAACCAAGTTTAAAAGACGAATTAATAGAGCATAGGCTTGGTCGTCAGAAACTTTTGATACATCTAACCAAGGTTGTAAAAGTGTAATGTATTCACCAGACAATAATTCATTAACACCAATATCTTTAGTGACATTCACTAATAAATCTTTCTTCTCTTCAGTAAATTCTATCGGTTGTATATCTCCAACTACATTGTCATTTCTTTCAACGCCCAGACTATGCATAATTCGAATCAGCGCAACAGCAACTCGAATAGTTTCATCATTTTTATCAAGAGAATTTGGCATCTTGCCAGTTAATGCCGTAGCGAAATCTATTACTCGAATATGTGGAAGAGTTGCTGTTTTTAACTTAGAAATTGTATCTAACTTAATCGTACCAAGGTTGATTTTTCGAGCTGAAGAACCTTGAATATAAAAACTTGCTTCATCCCCTAGCTTACATGCTCCAGTAACAATATTACCGTCTAATTTAGTCGCAAAATGATTGATTTTATCCGTACTACAATCAAAATTTATTCCAGAAACAGGATAATCAAGCACAAATTTCAGACAATCACTTGCTGACACGTCACAACTTGTATTAGATGTAACACCATCAACGCCTTGGTTTGGATCTTCATTTATTTTAGCACTTTCACCACCACAAGCTGTCATCATTGCAGCAATTATAGATAGGCTTAATGGTAATATCGTTTTTTTATTCATACTAAAATTCATCCTAATATTTACTGTATAACAGAGATTTTTATCTGTCCTTGATTTGAAAGCTCTTGTTCTGGTACATCAACTGCTGAGGCTAATGGTGTCATCATTACATAGTGTGCTGTTTCTGGGACACGCAATACACCTTGAATAGCAGCATGCTTGAATGTTGTTTCATGTACAGTTTCATTTTTGAAACCACTAACACCTTCTTGGATACAACCTTTTTTATCTAAGAAGATAACAAGTGGCCAATAATACACTGGTTTATTATTACTGGAGGCATAGGAATCAATCTGAATATATGTAATCGGATTGCCTAGTTCAACTAATTCGTATTCAAATTTCTCTTTTAGAGGTTTTCTTGGCCATAAACCAATATCTTTATTAAGACTAAGCTTTTTAATTGATTTTGTATAATTTTCAACAAAACAACGATCTTCTTCAAATGCTAATGCTAAGTCTTCTGGTGTTAATCTTACATAATTTGTAGAAAGTGTAATCGCTTTACTCGACTCCATTGGGCGACTCATTATGCGATCCAACATTGAGCGACTAACCCCTTTTTTACGCTCAATAGTTTCTAAACGTCCACTCCCATCAGGCATAGTATAAAAACGCTTTTTCCCTTCTAGATTAAATTCTTGGCCTTCTAAATATTCATTATTTACATATGACACACCATCTATACTGGTAAAACCATCTTTTTGCTGTGCAGATGTATTGGACTCTTTTTTCAGTTCTTTATTATTGATTGGAGTAACAACTTTTGAATCTTTTTCTTTTTGATTTATATCTTTAGTCTTTTGTTGTTTAGATTCTAATGTTTGAACAGATTTCAATTCTTGTGACAATGGAATCTCAATTGTAAGTGTCTTTTGGGACTCAACAATTGCTGGTTCAATCTTTTCTATTTTACGCGTATTACTTATGTCACTCTGGATATTTCTATTTTGAGAGTTAGACAGTTTTACTGGCGTTTCGACTTTATTTTCAATAATTTTATTGGGTAAGGTCGATTCTTTCTCAATATTTCTAACCTGAGATTGAAGTTGTTGAGAGGTATCCTTTTTAGGCACAATCATTGGGCGTCCATCTGGGCCAATGATTGTATAGAACCCATCTGCATACACATTTTGTCCAGACACTATGCCAATACCAATCATTAGCATAGCGTATTTAGACATTTGAATATTTTTCTTAAGCATTACCATCTAGTTCTATAATTAATACCAAGTAAAGTGACTTTGGTATTTGTTTTAATATCTAAACCTGCGTACGGATTCAGTAAGATATTATCTACACCCGTTTTGTTCGCAAGGCTACTTGTATTGGCTGGAATATCATCACGACTACGTAAGAAACCAATAGATAAATCTAAATCTGTATCTTGATCAAAGCGATAGCCTACACCAAGCCCAAACAATTGTGCATTGTTGATCGGAACCATTGTATTTCGCTTATCATCAGGAATAGAACTTGTCCGTGGTTCATAACCGATACGTAGCTTTAAACGATCCGTGGCAGAATATTCAAAACCAATCCCCCAACGCCACGAAGATTGGAAATTTAAAGGTAATGCTAATGAACGATCAGTAACATCCCCAGATAATAATTTCGCGACTTTTAATAATGATATTTGTCGGTCAAATTCAAATTTAAATTTATCCCAAGCAGAGAAATCAGTCCAACCAATATCAAAGTTCATTTGTAAATCCGGGAAGATTTTATATTTTATCCCTGCTTTAAAATGCTGAGGATATTTAAAATCCATCGCAACAAGACCAGATTCGATATTTGGTACAAATCCTGGCAAACCCAAAATTGCAGCAAGAATTTGTCCTGTAGCTGAAGAGTTTAATCCAGCGATTAGTTCTTGAGAAGCGTTCGCATTATTTATAAGGTACTTCCCTTTTAGACGCATTTTAGCCTCGCTTTGGTAAACCATACCAAAACTAAAATCATCTGTAGGTTCCCATAGCACACCTAAATTATAACTGGGACTCAAAGACTGTTCTAAGGATACATCTAAAGTACCCAATTTATTAAATGGATTTAGGCCCTCTTGAGCATTACAAATACCAAATAACAGTAAGTCAGTAATAATATCGCCATTATCTTTAAATGGACCACACACCACTTCATCGACCATACGCAACACACCAATCATCTCATTGGGGAAACGTAAATCTGTCTTCATCGCAATCGCTTGATAAGACATACCAAAAGAGGCGCCAATCGCTAAGTGATCATTCACTTGATATCCAAATGAAGGAGAAAGATAGGTAATACGTTCTAAAGCAACTTGTTGCCCCATGAAATTACTTGGATTTCCATCCTCTGCACCAAATCCAGCAACTAGTGGTGCGTAAACTGCTGTTGCATAAGTAACTTTAGAGCCAGGTGGTTTATAGGCTATACCCGCAGTCGGAGCTGCTAAAGGAGCATTAGGCCCAAGATCCACAATTTTCTTGAGTACTGGAACATAAATACTGGCGTATTCTACGTCACCAGAAACAGTACCTTTAAAGTCTGTACAGATGCCTGTATCAACCTCAGGTCCATCATTACAAACTAAGGGATCATCTGAATAACCAAAGACATTATAACCAGCGGGCGCTGTATAATCTCTTTTGATCGCAAAATTCGCAAGAATACCTTGAACATCAGTTTGCAAACCATCAATTTTAGCAAGCGCAGCTGGGTTAAAATGAACGGCACTAATACCAGGTGGATCTGCGGTAACAGCATTTCCAAGTGATAAAGACCTAAGATCTACAGATAAGTCTTGACCCAATTGTGCATGAGTAAAATTCGAAAGTCCCGCGACTAGAATACCTATCGTTAAAGGACATAACTTAGGATATTTCACCATTGTCTCTCCTTAACGTAGTTTTTTACCAAAACCAATAATATCTAATGGGAATGAAAGTCCTAATGAAACATCTGGTGCATCTTCTGTTAAACCAATTCCAACAGTTCCATTCACGATTGTTTCTGGAGATACACGTACACCTAAAGCAAAAGAAAGAGTAGCACTACTTTGATCAGCAGATTTAAAACTTTCACCCTCTCTAAAATAAAATTTTGCGCCAGTATTAAAGCTTTGTTGGTAAGACATCGTTAAAGATACGTCGTAATTGAACGAGTATGCAAAACCAAAAGCGAATCCACCGCTTAAACCTGGGTCAAAACTTTCTAGAGTTCTTTGATTACCACGCAATTGGTTTAAACCTGTCTCTTTGAGACCATAATTAGCAGAAACTGATGTAAATAAAACAACTGGATCAATATATTTACGAGTACTAGCACCAACACCTACTGAATAGTAGCCTTTACCAGTTGATAGTTCATCGATCCCTATCTCATAAGGACTATCACCTGTTTTGGTTGATAGGCTACCAAATAAAACCAAAGGGAGTCGCCCTTGGTTAAGTGGAAAAGGCTCCCAACGTGCTCCAAAGGATAAATCCCCTAAGCCTGCTGCAGTTTCATCTTGTAATAGCTCTTTTTTTGCAATAAATGGAACAGTTGCAGATAATGTTAAGTTATCTAATAAGCCATATTGAACTGTAAAAGTATTGGTTAATGTATGGTTTGCATCTTCTTCAACACGAAGCCGAGCTAAAGTACTCGTACTATCATCAGTCGCTAAGTCAAGGCGACTATCGCGATAATAGGTATAGTCAATATCATAATAAGATGAGAAAACACCTTTTTTGATTAAAGAATACTGACGTTCATTTGAAGTGAATACTTCTTGTAAATTAGTTTCCTTAGTCGCATCACCCTCTTGCTTCTGCAAAGCATTGGCAGCTTCACTTGCATCATTTGCTGGAGTGGTAGATGTAGCTTCAGCTACAGCTGGTGTACTTTGTGTTGCCGACTCATTGATTTGAGTCTGTTCTACATTCGCAACTTCAGTTTGGTCTTCAGCATAAAGGGTCGTCGCTATAGCACTTAAACTTAATGCTAATACACTCACATTCATCCATTGATTGTTCATTATGACATCCTACATCTATTAAATTCTGAGATTATTTACGCTTATAGTACATACGCATGTATGTAGTGATCGGTTTATTGTAGTTCTCTGAGTTTGGATCAGCATCAAGTACCCTACGCATTGTAGAGGCTTTATCAGCAAGTTTCTCAAACTTTTGCGTAGGGAATTGAATTTCAGCCAAAGCATATCGATTGACTGTAGCATCATCTACGTGGCGCATATCTTCATCTTTTAACGCCAATAAGTCCTTTCGATATTGTCCAGGAACATCTACGATAAATAAGGTATTGTTATCCCATACTTCTCGAAATCGAGTTTCATCAAAACTTATATTTCCAAGAGCTGGATCTGCAACATACACACGCCCATCTTTATAAGCTTTATAAACAACAAAATGTTTAAATCCTGCATATGTTATTGGAACAATTGCTGGCTGCTTAAGTGCAATTAGATCTGAAAACTCACCGCGATATCCCCCACTATTTAGACCTAAAGCCGCAACAAATCTCTTCATATCAAGTAGGGAGAAACTTCTTCTTTCAATGATTCGTTGATATTCACCGTACTGAAGCAAGCCACTCATCGTTTGCTGTTCAGTTAGCTTTAAACCACCGTATCCATTTAAAAGTGTCGTCAATGCCGCCGAACCACAACTATAGTCATATGCTTGACGTACGATGCCTCGAAACTGATCTTCAACTGCTGGCTTTATAACAACCGCTTCTCGATGATTACGAGTAAATGAAGAATTCCTAGAATCCAAAGTTTCAGTATAATAAACTGTTCCTTCAGGTTTTTTTTCTATTTCAAAGGCTTGCGTTGTAAAGTAATACATCAATGCAGAGCCTAGAGCTATCTCTAACATAATTCTCTTTTCTTAACAGCGGCATGATTTGCCTTATTCATTTTATTCTTAGCGTCACTGACACTACTTCCCTGTGTGATGAAGATACCGTTTTTTATAAAAAAAAACAGCTTTTTTTTAGCTTTTTTTGATGAAATGTTATTTCTTTTACATATCTTCGTGTATTTCAAAGGAAATATGTAACGACTTCACTTGCAAATAGAAAATTAATATCTAGATTAAAACCACTTTTCTTCAAAGATTAAAAAAAGCGCAATATATGCGCTTTTTTAATCAACAAATCAACTTAGTAACCAGCGATTGTAATCTTAGTTTGACCAAGTTTAAGACCTTGGACTTCTACATCACCAATTGAAGCATTTGTAGAACCAGTCGCAGCAGCACCTAAACGTACAGCTTTAACATATATATCATTACCAGCTGTGCTGTTGTTCGTAATTTCTAAACCAGTGCTTTTAACTGAGATACCTAAATCAACATCAATTGCACCGCCACCAGCACCACGAACATGTAAACCATCAAGATAGATCTGACCACCACCAGCAGCATCATTGATACCTAGGTTAGTGATGTTAAGACCGCTTAGAGAAGATTTAACAAGAACCATAGCACCTTGTGGAGTAGCACCTAATTGTACGTTAGCTGCAACTTTACCCATATCCAATGTTAAACCAGTAAGGATTTGGTTCTCAGTTCCTGTAGTACCACGACGGATATTAGCAGAAGCTAAATCAGGAGCTGCACCAGAAGCACCAACACTGATTGCACCAACTTTAACTCGAAGTGCTGCAACATTAGCACCGATATTTAGGAATGCACCACCAGCTGCAGCATCACCAGCATCAGTATCAATTTTTAAATTAAGCAAGTTAGTTGATGCAGTACCATCAAAGTTATCAGCACCAGCGGTAGCTTGTAGACCTAAACCAGCAATATGAATCGCACCAGCAGTTGCTTGACCGCCTAGATTTACACCATTAAACGCAGCAGTAGTAGCTAAACCGTCGTTATCATGTACGTATAAACCTTCAACTAAAATACCTTTTGTTGTAGCAGGATCGCTACCCATAAAAGTTGCTAAGTCTGCGTTTAGACCAGCACCAATACCGATAGAAATACCATCTTGACCAGTAGCAGAGCTAAGTGCAGCATCATCCATCGCTTGCATAGCCATTGCATTTGCGCTAATCGCCATTGAAGAAACTAAAGCTAGTTTAGTAAACATTTTCATTGAGCACTCTCCCAAGAGCATTTATTTTTTGACTTACACTACTCTAAACTGTCCACTGTTGTTTTTTTCTTAAATGACAACTTGAACTTCCGATCCTTGAGTAGTTCGCTTAGCAAGTACTAAATTACCTGTTTGTTATTTTATGTTCAACTCCTGTTAACCGCTTTTTAGTAATAAACCGATAAACGGCATAAAAAATACACTACTGCATTACAACTCTTAGTCAGCAATAACATTGTGAATTATCTGTATATTTATAAGACCATTTTTAAAAAAACAAGTATACATTTCTCTCAGTTCTCCATTTATCTGAATGGATAAGATATTTACATAAATGTTAACAATGACACTTTTTGCCATTTTTATGCATTTAAATTACTGATAAAGACAATTTTTATGAGATGAATCACAAATACTGTTTAAATGATTTTCGAATTACAACCTGTTTTTGAAAAACTCCGATGATTTCTCACTATTGTAGTACAATTATTTCTTATGATTTGCATGTGTTATTTTCAAGTTTATGAGCCAGTTTCAGCAAAAACTCAATATTTCATCTCTATCAGTCTCTGAAATTCTATTTCAGTTGAGAGAGTTAATTGGTTTGGTTTATTTGCATGATCAAAACTCACCTATTATTAGTTTTTTGCCAAAACATTATTTAATCTTCGAAAATTCAACATCACGACAGTTCACTCAACTTGAGTTAAACCAATATCATCAAATTACGCATCCTTTATCGATCATTGATTTTGCTCAGTTTAGCAAAAATCCAATATCAGCCATCGAATCCATTTCTTTTAAAGGTGGATATATCGGCTTTATAAGTTATGACTATTGTTCAAACTTATGCGTTAAAACTGCTACGCGCTCTCAACCCAGTCTTTTTTTAGGTGAATATTCAAGTTATCTTAAATATCATGATGGTGAATGGTATTTCTATGGCAATGAAAAAAATTCAGTAAACACCTATAATTACATTCTATCCCTTTTGTCTAAAAATAAATCAGATCAACTAGAATCATTATCTTTACAGGATCAATGTACACCTCGCTGGTCTAAAACCAAGTATTTACAGGCATTCAGAAAAATTCAAGACTATATTAAAGCTGGTGATTGTTATCAAATAAATTTAACTCAAGAGTTTACAGCAAAAGCGAAAGGCTCCTTACTTAGTAAATCAAATGATTTTTGGCAATTAACTCATGCACCATATGCAGGCTATGTAAAAATTAATGAATTCGAACTTTTAAGTTGTTCACCAGAGCTATTCATTGAATTTGATAATAAAAATAAAATTAAAACTCGACCAATCAAAGGCACCATGCCAAGACACCAAGATCCTGAACAAGACCTTATTTCAAAAGAAAAGTTAACAAATTCAAAAAAAGATCAGGCGGAAAATGTGATGATTGTGGATTTACTAAGAAATGATTTAAGTGTTTATGCAGAAACTGGTTCAGTAAAAACAACAAAATTATTTGAAATTGAAAGTTTTAATCAAGTTCACCATATGGTGAGTGAAATCACTGCGACATTAAAAGAAGAAGTTAATCCGATGCAAATGTTGCTATCAGCACTTCCAGGAGGCTCAATCACAGGGGCACCAAAAATTCGCGCAATGCAAATTATCGATGAACTTGAAGAATCTCCACGCGGTGCTTATTGTGGAAGTTTAGGATATTTTAATTACGATGGTACAGGTCGCTGGAATATTTTAATTCGTAGTATTCAAAAAAATCAGGACAATCTTTCGATTTGGGCAGGTGGTGGAATTACTATCGCATCTGATGCGGAAGCCGAATACCAAGAATGTTTTGATAAAGTTTCTGCCATGCTTGATCTACTCAATACATGGCAGAAATAAAATAAGCTACTTCAAAATTAACTTATTAGCATTTTTAATGTATCAACTAGGCGCTGATTTTGTTCATCAGTACCAATCGTAATACGCAAAAATTGATTAATTCTTGGTTTGTTGAAATAGCGAACAATAATACCTTGCTCACGCAATTTTTCTGCAAGTTGTGCTGCATCGTGTAGGGAGTGTGTAGCAAAAATAAAGTTTGCTTTTGAAGGCAAAACATTAAAACCTAGCTTAGTTAGGTTAGCTACCAATTTTTCACGACTTGCAATGACTTTCTCACATTGCTCTTGAAAATAATCTTGATCTTCAAAAGATGCTACAGCTGCAGCAATTGCAAAACGGTCAATTGGGTATGAATTGAAACTATTTTTAACCGCTTCAAGTGCAGCAATCAAATGGGCTTGTCCAATTGCAAATCCAACACGCAATCCAGCCAGTGAACGAGATTTGGAGGTTGTTTGACATACAACCAAATTCTCATAACGGCTTATAAGTTCAACGGCTGATTCTGCTCCGAAATCTACATAAGCTTCATCAATAACTATCACACGATTTGGATTAGCTTTTAACACTTGTTCAATTTTGTTCAAACCTAATGCAATACTCGTTGGTGCATTTGGATTGGTGATAATAATTCCACCATTTTCCTGTTCATAATCTGAAATATCTATTTCAAATTTTTCATTCAATGGAATTTGCTTTGTTTGAACACCAAAAAATTGACTATAAACTGGATAAAAACTATAGGTTATATCTGGATATAGAATTGGTTCTTGCTGAATGAAAAATGCTTTAAAAATATGAGCAAGCACTTCATCAGAACCATTTCCTACGAAGACTTGACTAACATCAACATTTTGTTGTTTAGCGATTGCTTGTTTTAAAGCCGTAGCATCTGGATCAGGATATAAACGAAGGGCATCAGCTTGATGAGCCAAAACAGCTTGCACTGCATCAACCACTTTTGGTGATGGTGGATAAGGATTTTCGTTTGTATTCAGTTTCAATAAATTCTGTATTTTTGGTTGTTCACCAGGTACATAAGGCTCTAACTCACGAACCTCTGGACTCCAAAAACGCATTTGTTCAATTGTAAATGCCATTTTATATACTCTCAAAACTCTCTAAAAAGGAACTTTATCAGCCCCTATATTCGTGGGTTAGCTATTGATAACGATAACGAGCTGATCGAGCATGTGCATCGAGATTTTCTTCCACCGCCAATACGTCTGCTGCTTTTGCTAAGGTTTTGACACCTTCTTTTGAGCACATAATTAAGCTTGAGCGTTTCTGAAAATCGTAAACACCAAGCGGTGAGGAAAAGCGAGCTGTACCAGATGTTGGTAGGACGTGATTAGGCCCCGCACAATAATCACCTATTGCTTCAGGAGTATAGCGCCCCATGAATATTGCGCCCGCATGACGTATTTCTTGACTCATCAACTCTGCATCATCTAGACATAACTCTAAATGCTCAGGAGCAACTTGGTTGATAAGATCAACTGCTTCTGCACGATTCTTCACAAGCACTAATGCGCCACGATTTTCGATAGAAGTTCGAGCAATATCTGCCTTTGGCAGTTCGTTCAAATGCTTTTCAATTGCAATTTCCACAGCATTTAAAAGATTCTCATCAGGTGTAATGAAAATTGATTGAGCCACAGTATCATGCTCTGCCTGAGACAATACATCCATTGCCAACCATTCAGCATTATTTTCACCTTCAGCATAAACAAGAATTTCTGAAGGACCTGCGATCATATCAATGCCTACTTGACCGAAAACTGCTCTTTTAGCTGCGGCAACAAAGCGATTACCTGGCCCTGTAATTTTATCTACAGCAGGTATTGTTTCAGTACCATAAGCCAAAGCTGCAACAGCTTGTGCACCACCTATTGTAAAAACTCGGCTCACACCAGCTAAATATGCTGCTGCTAATACCAATGGATTAAGTTCACCATTGGGTGCAGGAACAACCATAATAATTTCAGGTACGCCAGCAACATGGGCTGGTAAAGCATTCATAAGTACAGACGATGGATAAGATGCTAAACCACCAGGTACATAGATCCCAACACGATCAAGTGGAGTGACTTTTTGACCTAATGTATTTCCCAAATCATCAACATAAGTCCACCCTTCTTGCTTCTGAGCTTGATGAAATGAACGAATTCGTTTTGCTGCTAACTCAAGTGCATCACGAGTTTCAATGGTTAAACCCTCAAAAGCGGATTTGAGTTGTTCTTGGCTGAGCTCTAAGTCTGAGAATTGATGCGCAGGATGTCGATCGAACTGTTGCGTTAACTTAAGTACATGCTGATCACCGTGTTGACGAACATCGGCAATAATTTGGTCTACGGTTTGTACTAATTGAGGATCATTTACAGTTTCAAATGCTAATAGTTCAGCAAATATCTGCTTAAAATTTTGATCCTGAGTCGATAAACGTCGCATCAATTTACCCACAAGGCGAAAAAGAGAAGAATAAGTTTACTCTTTTTCGAAGTCCTTGTGGGCATCATATCAACATCTATCACTCAGTTTTCATAGGAAATCACGTTTAACGTGATTGGACTGCTTGTTCAAGTTGAGTCAAAATTGGATTTAATAAAGCTTGTTTCCGTTTAAAACTCGCTTTATTGACAATAAGACGCGAAGAAACTTTACAAATCTCTTCTAATGGCTCTAAACCATTGGCGCGTAAAGTATTACCCGTATCAACGACATCGACAATATAATCACCCAAGCCTACTAATGGCGCAAGCTCCATTGAACCATAGAGCTTAATCACATCAACTTGTTCACCTAAGCTCGCATAATATTGACGCGTCAAATTGACATACTTGGTTGCAATCTTCAAACGTCCTTTCGGGCGTTCCATTCCAACTTTGCCAGCAGTCATTAATTTACAATTGGCAATTTTCAGATCAAGTAACTCATACACATGTTGAGCTCCATGTTCCATTAATACATCCTTACCCGCGACACCAAAATCTGCTGCACCGTTTTCCACATATGTTGGCACATCAGAAGCACGTAAAATCAAAATACGTACTTTCTTATGTGTGGTTGGGAAAATCAATTTACGAGATTTATCAGGATCTTCAAGTAAATTTATGCCTGCATTTTCAAGTAATGGCAATGTTTCTTTTAAGATACGACCTTTACTGAGTGCTAAAGTTAGACCATGATCAAAATTACCCATTACATCAAAATTCGGATCATCGTTTCTTAAGTCATTCATCCTTTTACTCGCTTAATCTGAGCGCCTAAACTTTGCAATTTTTCTTCAACATGTTCATAGCCACGATCTATATGGTAAATACGATCAATTAGTGTTTCACCTTCTGCAACTAAGGCTGCAAGCACTAGTGAAAATGAAGCACGTAAATCTGTAGCCATAACAGGTGCAGCCTGAAGTGTTTCCACACCTGTTACGATCGCATCATGGCCTTCTACCTGAATATTTGCACCCATACGTGAAAGTTCAGGGACATGCATAAAGCGATTTTCAAAAATTGTTTCAGAAATCGTCGCAAAACCACGACCAATTGCATTCACGGCCATGATTTGAGCTTGCATGTCAGTCGGAAATTCTGGATGAGGCAATGTTCTAAAACTAACAGCTTTAGGACGTTTCCCTTGCATGTCTAGTTCAATCCAATCATCGCCACGAGTAACTTCCGCACCCATTTCTTCGAATTTATCTAATACAGCTTCTAATAATGCTGGATCTGTATGCGTCGTTTTGATACGACCACCAGTGATCGCTGCAGCAGCTAAATATGAACCAGTTTCGATACGATCCGCTACGACTGCGTATTCACAACCATGCAGACTTTCAACACCAGTTACTACCAAAGTCTCTGTATCAAGGCCTTCAATTTTTGCACCCATTTTAATTAGCATTTGGGCGAGGTCTGTAATCTCAGGCTCTCTAGCAGCATTACGAATTGTTGTAACACCATCTGCTAAAACAGCAGCCATCAAGATGTTCTCTGTACCACCCACGGTCACCATATCAAAAACGACTTCACCGCCTTTTAATCGACCATCAACTGAAGCATGAACATATCCATTTTCAACTTCAATATGTGCACCTAACGCTTCCAAAGCTTTTAAATGCTGATCAACTGGACGTGAACCAATTGCACAACCACCTGGTAATGATACTTTTGCGTTACCATAACGTGCTAATAATGGACCTAACACTAAAATTGAAGCACGCATTGTTTTCACAAGTTCGTATGGTGCAAATTGATTATCTAATGTTGATGCATCAGCACGAACCGTATCCCCTTCATAGGTCATGGTAATGCCAAGACCCGCTATTAATTTAACTAATGTATTTACGTCTTTTAAGTTTGGCACATTGGTTAAAGTAGTCGGAGAGTCCGCAAGAATCATTGCAGCGAGTAAAGGTAAAGCTGCATTTTTAGCACCAGAAATGCGTACTTCACCTTCGAGCTTAACACCGCCAGTAATTAAAAATTTATCCATTAATATTTAAGCTCCGAAAAGGCTTGCTTTACGCCATTCGTCTTTAGTCATTGCACGAATAGTAACTGCGTGAACTTCACCACTCGCGATATAAGAATTAAGAGGTGCATATACGGCTTGTTGACGTGTAAGAGTTCTCTTTCCTTCAAATTGATCATCTACAATACGAAGGTCGAATTTTCCAGCTTGTCCACTCACTGCTACTTCTGCTTCAGGGAAAGCTTCTTTTAAAATTTGCGTGAGCTGTTCACTATTCATTACAAGACCTCTTATACAGCCAATGGTGTAAAACCGCATATTTTACTATAACTTTTTCACATTATTCAGTAAGCAGTTTCTTTTTTTAAAAATAAAAAAAGAGGCTATCAAAATTAGCCTCTTTCTTAAAAGTAATTTAACTTAAAACAACCAACTCATGTTGGTAAGAACATTGCATTTTTCTATGTTTAGCAAGCTGTCTTTTTAATTTTTCTGTCAGTTTTTTTATTGAAGTATACATATCATCTGCTGTTGCTTGAGCAAACAACTCAACCCCTGGTAAACGTATGATGGCCTCAGCTATATGATTGGCACTCCCCTTATGCGAACGCTTATCGATTTGATGATCTTTCGCTAGTTTAATTTGCATACTGTTTACTTGATCAAGATGCTTAGTCATTTGACTAAACTTTTCTTTTATATTTTTTTCAATTGCTGGTGTAATGGTTAAATGGTGTCCACGAATTGTTATTTGCATAATTCTATCCCTCACCTTTTCTTAGGATTCAAGAAATAACTAAAACAAATTAATGCACATGAATGGTTCAGTATCCATTAAATCATTTCAGTGATCTCTCTAGTGACTATTAAAAAAATTCATTATTTCGTCATAATGAGCTATTAGAATAGTCACACCTTAAATTTTAGATCAAGACTTTTCTTTCAGAAGATGAAGGAATATGTAACGATTCTCTATATTTTGCGACTGTTCTACGAGCAACCTCAATCCCTTCTTTTTTCAACATCTCCGCTATTGCATTATCTGACAAAGGCTTACGTGGATTCTCATTAGATACGAGCTTTTTAATCATGGCACGAATTGCAGTCGAAGATGCCTCCCCACCAGAAGTTGTTCCAACATGACTTGAAAAAAAGTATTTCAATTCAAATAACCCACGGGGTGTAAGCATATATTTATTGGTTGTCACACGAGATACTGTTGATTCATGTAGTTCAACTTCTTCTGCAACATCACGCAAAACTAAAGGCTTCATTGCTTCAGCACCTTGCTCAAGAAATGCTCGCTGATGTTCAACAATACAAGTCGCAACCTTCAATAATGTTTTATGACGCTCATCTATACTCTTAATGAAGTTCTTTGCTTCTAACATTTGATTGCGTAAATAAACATTATCGTCACTTTGATCTGCTCGACGAATCATATTGGAATAAAATGAATTAATCCGTAATTTAGGCATTACATCCGGATTTAATTGTACATTCCAATGCTGATCTTTCTTTGCGACAACGACATCAGGTACCTGATATTCTGATTCTTGTTGATCAAACTCCAACCCAGGATAAGGCTTTAAGGTTTTAAGTAACTCAATAGCATTAGTTAGTTGTTCTTTTGATAATCCAGTTTGTTTCAATAATTTATTTAAATCATTAGAAATCAGCAGTTCATAGTAATTTAAAAGCTGTTTTGCTTCGGCTAAAAAAGGTGTTTTATCTTTAATTGTTTCTAATTGAATTTGCAAACATTCAGCCAAACTTCTTGAGCCAACACCTATCGGCTCTAAACGTTGAATATGTTTTAAGACAACAATAACCTCATCTTCTTCAACATCTTCGTCGTTATCAACCTCTCGTAACAATTGATTCACAGCAATTAAAATATCTGTCAAATCAGCATCTAGAAATCCCTTATCATCCAAAGAGTCTACAATACAATAAGCAATCAGCTTATCCACCCTAGAAAAATGCAAAAGATTAACTTGTTCTAGAATATGTTCTTTTAAACTAAGGTGAATTTGTCTGTTATCTTCTCTTTCTTCATACTCTGGTGTAGCAAGTGCGGTGGATTGATGCGTATAAATATCATCCCACTCTGTATCAACGGGCAAATCATTTGGTAAATGATCTGCATTCAATTCAGATGTTAAATCTTTATTTTCATTAGCTTCAACACTATTTAAACTTTCAATACTATTATTATCTTCAATTTTTTCGAGCAATGGATTACTATCAAGTTGAATCTGTATTTCTTGCTCCAACTCCAAACTAGAGAGTTGTAAAAGTCGAATAGCCTGCTGCAATTGAGGAGTTAACGATAAATTATTCGCTACTTTCAACCCAACAGATAATTTCATAATCATTTCCTATATTAGAACAAGCAAAAAACATGCCTATAAAATTATTTATAACACAAAGAAACTTGAACAACTATAAGTAAACTTACTTTCCATCTATCTATATGTTCAAAAAACTAGCAAAAAAAGATTTACATAAACTTTATTGGTTGGTTACGTGTTTTATATGGGAAAGAAACACAATAAAAAACACCCCCTCTGCGTATGCGGAG
>NZ_JADKPY010000024.1:0-74849 GCF_015351505.1 Acinetobacter sp. SK-43 | reverse complement strand
GATGATTCGTCATCATCAAGCTAGGTCGGCTATATTACTCTAAATATCTTTAAAGTCAACAGGTAATTTAGATATTTTTAAAACTTATCAACCAACCCAAGAATCTAACCACTTTAGCCAAATCCTTGTTTCTCAACAAGTTTTTATCCGCATCACCGCCGATGGATGTGCATTCTACAGTATTCTCACACCAATGCAACACTCTTCAATAGGATTTTATTTCGAGTGAACATTTTTAAACCAAATTCACAATATTTCTTATATTTTTCGATCGAATTTGCTTTAATAATAGTAGAACAAATAAATTGTACTTACTTTATCTATGTTTTGCGTTTAATTAGCGCATTCATTTTAATGACTGTAATTTCGCTCTAACTACGATTAAGGACTTATATGCATTACTCAAATTTTTTCTTGCTTGGGTTGTTAACTGCTGGAGCATTTAATACAGCAATAGCTCAAGATGTATCTGAGCAATCCCCAGTCGTAACTGAATCAATTGAAAACCAATTAAATACACAACAAAAAACATCAACTTTGCAAGCAATTAAAGATTTAAAAAAAATAACCAAGGATGATTTGAAGGTAAACGCTAATGCAGCGCAACCTGATGCGGTTAAAGACCCTCTACAACCATTAAATCGCCAAATCTTTGTCTTCAACGATACATTAGACCGATATGTACTTAAGCCAATAGCTATCCAATACGTTGAAAAAGTACCAGAACCTGTACGAAGTCCTTACCGTCAATTTCGTAAAAACCTCGGTGAGCCGTGGAATGCCGTCAACCAACTTATACAAGGGCGTCCATCTCGTGCAGCAAAAACATTAGGACGCTTTACTTTAAATACTTTAACAACCTTAGGTTTTGCTGACCCAGCACGTCGTTTAGGATTACCAACCGAAGAGGAAAGCTTTGGTGTGACTTTAGGCTATTACGGCGTCCCTTCTGGTCCTTATGTAATGCTTCCTTTTTTCGGACCTAGTACTTTTCGTGATGGGTTTGGCTTAGCTATCGATCGTTATGGTCGCCCACAAAAATATATGCTCGATGACCAACAAGGAATTTATTGGTCTACAAATGTGTTACAAGCTATAGATGCTCGTGCTCAAGTTTTGGATATTGAAGAAAGCTTAAAAGGCGATAAATATGCAATGATTCGAGATTTCTATCTGCAAAGAAAGGCTTTCCAAATTGCTGAAAAACATAGCGACTCTGCAGATGTATCATTTGTAGATGATACTGAAGACAGTGAAGAATCTTCGGATAATCAGTAAATTCGTATTTCTATATTTATAGACATAAGTATTACTCTCTATTTTAAATGTGAGTAATACTATGTTTTCCATCATATTTCATCTATGATGAATTAAAAAATGATCATACAAAGGATCGGCTATTCATCTATGTATTTCATTCAACCATCGCGCTCAATACCTTGTTTAGATCAAGCTCTGAATGAGCTACCCAGTCTGCAGATCATTCAAGTTGATGATTTAGACTTATATGATCAAACAATCATTGCAATTGCCGATGTGCAGGACTTTTTGAAATATCAATGGAAGCTCCCAACGATCGTATTAGCATTTGAAGATGAAGGTGCTCCATTAGCCCAAGCTTGGGAAATGGGTGCTTTAGCCGGTTGGATTTGGAACAATTTACCCAAAAATCCAATACATGCTTTATTCAAAATTGATGCGCAATACAAACGAAATCAAGATAGTCGTGATCTTCCTTCAGCAGCAGCATTACAGAAACGTTTACTACCGAACCCAATAAGTCTACCCAATTATGAGGTTGAGTCTTTTTTTCAACCTTCGGCTTATTTATCAGGTGATTGGTATGATTATTGGAAACTCAATGAATATGAAGTGCTGTTTTATTTAGCTGATGTTTCAGGTCATGGTGTCACAAGTAGTTTACTAACCTCATGGATGGCAGCTTTTCATGGTCGTTCCAAGACACCTCGCCAGCTCATTCAAAAACTGAATGCAATGTTAGTTCAAGAGAATATTGAAAAACATATCACAATGGTGGCAGGTATTCTAAATCTACAAACTCATGAAATTACATGGTCTAGTGCAGGGCACTATCCACCTCCAATTATCTTTGAACCTAATCAAGCACCTCAAATTCTTACAACCAGTAGTTTCCCTTTGGGACTCACTGAGGATTTAGATGTTGAAGAACACATTTGCAAATTAAATCCTGATGCACGTTTTATTTTATGTTCAGATGGTGCTCTTGAACCCTTTGATGGTGGTTTGAATGATCAGTTCAACCAATTGGTTGATCATCTTCAGAATAATTCATTCCAAGCTCCTGAACACGTTGCAGATGACATCGCTATACTCAGCATATGCCGAATGAATTAATTTAATTATCAATAACTTAAAAACAAAGAACTATGCAACCACTTGTGTCTACCATATCACTATGGGATAATTTTATATCCTTTCTCTGAAAATGGCATTTATATGTCAACAGGTCATGTTGAATATGCAAGTTTGAACGGAACGCATATTTTCAAGCTTATTGGCGAAGTGCGTGCACATTCTTGTATAAGTCTAGACAAATTACTCAACAAAATTGAACAGCAGCAAAATGTTGTTGGTGCAATCGTTGATTTAACTGAAACAACGTTCATTGATAGTACTGTATTAGGTGTACTTGCAAAGTTGGGCTTAAAACTCAAACAAGTTCATCATATACAAGCAGTGATGCTGTCAACCAATCCAGATATTACCACCCTAGCCAATAGCATGGGCTTAGGTCAGGTCTTTGTGATTTTAAATTACTGTGGTGATCCTAATGTTTGCACGCTTGAACTAACTGAAGAACATGTTACTCACAGCGCCATGCTCAACACAGTATTAGAAGCACACAAAACATTAATGCGTTTGAACGAAAACAATCAAAATATGTTTGAACCATTGGTGAAGCAATTGCAAAAAGAGCAAGATTGTCTAAATCTTGATACACACCAACAAAATGCTTAATTGATAACTAAGTCTGCACACTTATGACCTTACTTTCTGTTGCTCAAATGAATTCACAAGATGACATTGAATCTAATTTCCTTGTCATCGAGTCATTAATTCAACAAAGTAAGGCTCAGGGTGGCGAATTAATCGTTTTTCCTGAAAACTTTGTTTGTTTTGCTGCAGGAAAACAACGTGAGACTGCAAATCAATTTGAAACCATTCAGCAACGTTTAGAACAATTATCACACCAATATCAAATATGGATTATCGCTGGCACTTTACCGTGCCCTTTTCGCCCAGATGGATCAGTCATTACTGATGGACGCGTCAGAACCGTAAGCTTATGTATTAGTCCTGAAGGTACTGAGGCTCGTTATGACAAAATCCATTTGTTTGATGTTCAAGTGGGTGATGCTGTTGGTGGCTATCAAGAATCAAAATTCTTTGAACCAGGTGATCAAGTCGTTGTTGCAAAAACACCTTTTGGTCATATTGGCTTAATGGTTTGTTATGATCTTCGCTTTCCAGAACTCGCACTAACTTTACGCCAACAAGGTGCAAACATTTTATCTGCTCCTGCTGCTTTTACTTACACAACAGGTCAAATGCACTGGCAATTGTTACTACAAGCACGAGCTATGGACAGTCAATGTTTTGTATTAGGTGCTGCACAACAGGGTTGGCATGGTGAAAAACGTCAAACATGGGGTCATTCGGGTATAACCAATAGTCGTGGACAACTTTTACAAATAATCGACTACGAAGGGCATGGTTTAATTAGCGTTGATTTCGATCAAGCTGAACAAGAAAATATTCGCTTATCTATGCCACTTATGCAACATCGAAAAATAATTGCCTACTAAGTCTCACTTTAATTATTGAAATTTTAGTTTTTGAATTTTTTAGTCACGCTTTATCTCCCCTCTACACCTAGGTTCATGATTTAATAACATAATTTAGGATAGTCAAACAAACCATAATATTTATGTAGTTTGATTATTGTAAAATTCTTTCTTAACACCAATTAAGCTGTATCCATGTTTAGACTTCTTTCTATTTTGTTGATTATAGGGGCAACCACATTCATTAATGTGGTACCAAGTTATGCTAATGCTGTTGAAGTAACAAATGACATGCAGCACTTACCTACACCATCAAGTTTATCATTTAATAGTTTTGGTCTTTGGATTATTGGTTGGGGGACTGGTGCTGAAGGTGCTCGACAAAGACTAGATAATATCCAGCGTGAAGATGTCGTGATCATCAAACAGAAAGGTGTTACTCAAGATATGATTAAAGCTTGGCATAGTTTTTATGAACAACAATCTCAAAATGATATAAATAATCCAACCGCACGTTTTAGAGCAAAATTGATGAAAAAAATCATCGAGCTTTGGTAGATTTGCTGCATCTATTTGATGGGTAGATACTCTTTTCAATTTGATATTCTGTCTTTTACTTCTTTACCAAAGCCGTCATTAAATTTACCGTTTTCTCCTTTGCTTTCATCATCCACTTATGCAGGATTGAATGATACCAAACTGTGTCAGCTAGGATTATTCAATATGTCATTAGAAAAAGTAGTTTATCGAGCAAAAGCTAAAGCAACAGGTGGTCGTGATGGTCGTGCGACATCTTCTGATGGTGTTTTAGATGTTAAATTAGGCGTACCTAAAGAAATGGGCGGTGCTGGTGGTGAAGTGACTAATCCAGAACAACTTTTTGCTGCAGGCTATTCTGCATGTTTTTTAGGTGCCATGAAGTTTGTAGCAAACCGAGATAAATTAAAGATTACTCCAGATGCTTATATTGAGGGTGAAGTTGGTATTGGCCCGATTCCAAATGGCTTCGGTATTGAAGTGACTTTGAATATTTATTTAATCGGTATGGATCAAACTGAGGCTGAGGAACTTGTAGCAGCAGCACACATCGTATGTCCGTATTCAAATGCAACACGCAACAATATTGATGTGAATTTCAATATCGTAACAAATTGATATATAAAATAAAAAAACAGCATGATTGATCATGCTGTTTTTCATTAAGAGTAGAAAATTATTCTTCAGCTGCTTCGTTTGTAACACGTAGCACTTCTTCTAAAGTGGTTTTACCAGTCAAGACTTTTAATAAGCCATCATCACGAATCGATGCGGCATGACGGCGAGCATGATTTTCCAACTCATATTCGGCTGCATTACCATGAATTAATCGACGCATCGACTCATCGACTGGCACAATTTCATAAATCGCTGTTCGCCCACTAAAACCAACATGTGAACATTTCTCGCAACCATGTGGTTCTGGTAATTCCATGTGTTCATCTACCTTGAGATGCTGAAATACCTGTCGTTCAAAATCATCTGCTTTTCGCCAAGTTACGCAATGTGGACATAATGTTCGAACTAAACGCTGTGCAATTACACCAATCAATGAACTTGAAAGCAAGAATGGTTCAATCCCCATATCTTTTAAACGAGTTACCGCACCAATTGCAGTATTGGTATGTAACGTAGATAAAACAAGGTGACCTGTGAGTGAGGCTTGTACCGCAATTTCTGCCGTTTCAAGATCACGAATCTCACCCACCATAACAACATCAGGATCTTGACGCAGCATAGCTTTAAGCGCACGAGCAAATGTCATATCAACTTTCGTATTGACCTGTGTCTGCCCAATCCCTTCTAGTTGGTATTCAATTGGATCTTCGGCCGTCAAAATATTGCGCGTATTATCATTCAAGTCAGATAAGGCTGCATATAAAGTTGTGGTTTTACCTGAACCCGTTGGACCAGTGACCAAAATGATGCCATGTGGACGATGAACCAATTGAGTTAAACGTTCATAATCATTTTGCATCAAGCCAAGGTGTGTCATGTTCAAACGACCAGCCTGCTTATCAAGTAAACGCATCACCACGCGCTCACCATGAGATGACGGTAAAGTAGAAACCCGAACATCGACCTCACGTCCTGCTAAACGCAAAGAAATACGACCATCTTGTGGAATACGTTTTTCAGCAATGTCCAACTTTGCCATAACTTTAATACGAGAGACTAGCAAAGGAGCTAATTCACGGCGTGGTTGAACAATTTCTCGCAATTGACCATCTACGCGTAAACGAACAGACAACTTTTTTTCAAATGCCTCAATATGAATATCTGATGCGCCAACACGAATCGCTTCGGATAACAACGCATTAATCAGACGAACAATAGGTGCATCATCTTCTTGATCCATCAAATCTTCAGCTTCAGGCACCTGATCAGCCAAACTTAATAAATCAGGATGATCCTCTAAACCAGCGGCAACTTGCTGAGATTCACCTGTATCACCTGCATAACTGGAACTGAGTAGAGCATGAAACTCTTGATCTGTACACAATTGATCATGCGCAGCTTTCCCCAAAATTCGACGTGCTTCTTGTAATGCAATTCGCGCTGTATCCTTGCGTCGTACAATAAAAACTTGATCACCTTCATAGCGCAATAAAACGCCATGCCTTTTGGCGAAACTATATGGAATTTGTATTTGTTTAAGTATTTGCATCACAATTTATAATGATGAAAGGAAGAGTTGAGTGTACTCTAAGGAGATTACAGCGTGAAGTCTGTTTAGCATACTCACAAAGGAATTTTGCACCTTGTCTCAAAATAATCCATATAAAGCACCTCACTCTGACACATTGAGATGGTGGGGTGAACAACAATTTGAAATTCAACAAGCCAAAGCTTGGCAATTTGGTTCACTGCTCTTTCGCCTAACGAGAGGCATTAAAGAATGGCGTTTAGAATATCATCGACCGCAATGTCAGCATGATTACGAGCAACAATGGCATGTTTTGTCTGATACAGAATTTGCAATGCCTCAACCTGCAAAAATTGAACGCTATATGTTTCACAAAACCAATAGCTCATTTCATTTAATGCCACGTTTAGCAGATCGCTCTGTTGTTATTAAACCTGTTGATCCGATTTATATTCCTGCTGGTCAACGCGGAACGCTTTATATCAGTACTCCGTTATGGATTGCAGGCTTAGCAGATGGTTTAAGTGAACCTTTGTTTGATATTCCTGTGATTCAGCCGAAAGACACATGGTTTGGTAAAGATCCTCAGCATGGTGAAATTTGTTATGCAACATCTGTAGATGGACGAACTGACCTAAATCTATTAAAGCCACGTGCCTTTAGAGCTGTTACACCTATCGAGTTTCATAATACAAGTCAGCATCAACTGCGATTTGATCGTATGAATGTCCCTGTTCCTGCCCTTCCTTTATTTTATAGTGAAGGCACAGGTCGTCTCTGGACGTCTCAAATCAAGGTGTATTACGAAGGTTCAGAACATCCTGCACGTATTCGTATCGAAAACAAAACCCCAACTCAGGCAGGTGAAGTCATTTACGTACATCCTCCACGTGCGCCTGGAAGCAACTTATTTAATATGTTTGATTCATTCTTTTAAGGAGTTGCTATGGCAGATACCAATATTCCAAAAGATGTCGCATCTAGCTTCACCAGCATATTTACCAATATTAATTTTGAAAGACTAAGTGAAATTGCTGTAGCCCTAATTTTATGTTTAATCGGCTTTGTCATTGCACGTCTAGTTTCTAATACCTTTATTCGCACTATTGGTAGTCGGTTTAACGCACATCAACGACTGTTATGGCGAAGAGGTATTTTTTACTTTATTTTCCTACTCTTCATCATGACCAGTTTAAGAGAAGCTGGATTTAAACTCAGTGTCTTCTTGGGTGCAGCAGGGATACTAACTGTTGCTCTGGGTTTCGCTTCTCAAACCTCAGCTACAAACTTAATCAGCGGGCTCTTCTTAATCGGTGAAGGTTCTTTTGAAGTCGGCGATACAATACAGATTACGTTGATTCGAGGACAAACCATTGAAGGTGAAGTGATCTCTATCGATCTTTTATCGGTCAAACTTCTGACGCTCGACAATGTTTACATTCGGCTTCCAAATGAGCAGCTCATTCGCACCCCAGTCATGAATTTATCCAAATACCCGATACGGCGTATTCCGATTACCTTAGCGATTAATTTTCACGAAGACATTATTAAAGTAAGACAGGTACTATTAGATGTTGCATCAAAATATCCACTGGTTATGGATGATCCTAAACCAACCGTAACAGTGACTGCATTTCGTGAATCCTCAATTGAGCTGTTGTTTGCGGTATGGTGTCGTCAGGAAAATGCATTAAAAGTCCGAGATGAAATGCAAGAAAGGGTTCGTAATGGTTTCCTTGAAAATGAAATTGAAATCCCTGTACCTAAAATGGGTTTAATTGATCGCCCCATCCCTTTAGAAGATGATGAGGTCGATCAATATGCCCATCAAAAAGAGCTCAAAAAAGAAGATAAAGTTAGATAGATGAAGATTCTTTAGACTGTTCTTGGGCAGGTGGTAAAGGTGCAAGATATGCAATTACAAGCATGACTGCACCTGAACCAATAAACGAAATAACACGTGTCAAAGTACCACTTTGCGATAAATCTAATAACAATAACTTAAACACAACGATCCCCAACAACGCAGCCCCAACAAACCAAATTTGTCGAATATGACGACGGCTTGAAAAGGTCATAAGAATAAAAGCTAAAATCACCCATAATAAGGTCAGACTTAGTTGTACATTGCCATTCCGCCAGATTTCTATCCCCCATAACGGTGTTCCAACATAATGATGCATAGCGCGTACAACGATGCTACTTAATACAAGTAAACCGACTAAAATCGTTGAGACTTTGAATCCCCATTCTACTGAATGCTCATCGTCAAAATGATGATGATAAATCACCCAGATCAAACCAATAAACATTAGTAAAGAGAGAAAATCAGTTAAGTTAAATAAAGGAAGCGCATAAAACTGAGTTGTAGAATATGGATCTAAACAAATTAAAAGTAACCAAAATAAGGTTAGCCCCCACACTGGTTGTTGATCCAATAGAAGCATGTTTTTTGATAAAAATAACCAGCCAGCGTATATTGCAGGAAAAACAGCCAGTGCAATAACAGCAATATTGGGAAAAAGAGTAATACCAATACCCGCTAAACTTGACCAAAGCAAAGCAGACCAGATCAAACAATATAGCGATGAAGAAAAAGATCTCATCTTGATGAGCAAAATAGTCAGCACAAGTGTAGTCGTCAGGGCGCTAAATTGGCTCAGAGGTGTAAACCAATCACCTGTGGAGTAAACATTCTCCGCAAAACTTACGCCATAACTTAAGAAAAGTAATCCACTGATCAAGATAAGTTGTACATTAACCCATTCGATTTTGGACTTAAGCTGCACCATAAAACCAAATAACAGCAACAATACGGCTGCGATTGCCAAATAAGGATTCATGCCTTGATTTTGCCAATGCATAAACTCTATCGCAGCAATTGATCCTGCATACATGCCAAGTGCTAAAAAAATACCGCTTAGCATCCGTGCACTAAAATATTTTTCGACCTCTTGATAGTGCAATAAATAAAAAGCTGATATGAATTGCGCAAGTGCAAAAATCACTGTACTCAAAATTGGGAAGTCATCATTTGACCAAACTTGGAAAATAAGTGCCACAGAACTTAATAGTACTAAGGCAACCCCGATATATCGACTAAGACGATAACGCTCGGTCACTCCCCAAACGATTAACGCTGTTCCCTGAATGACCCAACCTGTTGATGTCCAATGTGCCCCTTTTGCCAATGGAAATATCAAAGCAGTAAATACCACTGCAAGAATAAAGAAGCTTTTAGCCAAAATAGAAAGCTGCGGATGCCTTTGTTTAATCCAAATATTTAAAGCACCATAAATAATCGCAAGTGCAACTGCACCCCAAGTCAGTGCTTGAGTAGAGTTGTGCATCAGATAAGCATGTAGAGAGAAACCCAATACAGGAACACTAAAAATCAAACCTACATCTAAAATTGGTTGTAATCGCTGTTCCTTTTGATTCGCTTTATTCTCTATTGATAAATCCTCATCACGTACCCGCAGCATCAATTGGCTATAACGAATACTTAGCCAAATAAACAAACCGATATGCAACCATAAAATTACATCTAAGGTGTCGAACTGTTGAGTCTCTCCATAAAGTCCAATCATAGCCCCGCCAATAAAGAGCGTGGCAAAAAAGGCTATCTGATGCAGAATTTTCCAAGGTTGAATAAAGTTAACGGCTGCGACAGCAAGGTTAATCACAAAATAGTAGCCAAATAAGAAAATCACGTCAGGATGTGATTGAGGTATGACAAGTGGTGCAATATAAGCCATCGTCAGCGCTAGCATGGCCAAATATAATGCTTGCTGTTTTAAACTTAGATAAACAGTAACTGATAATAAAATTACAAAGAATAAACTGGCTGTTTTTAAACTCGCAATCACTGCAAAATGATGTGAGAAAATTAATGTGAGGAACACAATAGCAAGACCGACGCCCTGCAAAGCAACAGCAAAAAGCTGATTTTTTCGTTGCAACCAGTATCCTGCGATTGTGATCACAGTACCTGTAAGGGCAATAAAACTAAGCTTTACACCTAAACTTAACTGCCAATGCTCACTTGCGAAACGTAATAATAATACGACGCCAACCATCAATACAGCGACAGCAATTCGTAAAATCGGATTGCCATGAATCATCCATTGCAAGATAGGTTGCCACCATGCAGTTTGAGATGATGTCGATAATTGCTTCTGAGATGGCTCTGGAGTGAATGAGTATTGGTTTGATGATGAAGATTCTGCTTGCATCCATGTAGCTGGATATTGCACCTGACTTTCAGAGACAGAATGATTAGGTGTTGATAATTGATTAGCTTGGTTGATATGAGCAGAAACACTATTTAAATCATTTTGGACATCTGTTTTTCCATATTGTTCTAAATGCAATAACCGCGTTTGAAAGCTACTAATCGTCTGAATGAGACAAAGTAACAACACTAACAATGCCCCGCCTGCCAACCACATCCATGTATTTGCATAGGCAAAAAGTGCGACTAATGCAGCACTATAAATCATGATCTTCTGAGCACCAATTGTAGCTGATTGAGCAAAATAACTTGGAGCATCATATTCAAGTTGACGTAATCGAGTGTGAATTTCTGAAAGAATGTGCACAATAGCAACAGTTAAACCAATCGCAGAAGCAACAATAGTGCCTTGCCATTTAAATGCAATCGCTGATGCTAGTAATACTGTCAGCACAACTAAAACAATCACGATTCCCTGTTTATCTTTTTTATACATAGACTTATATCAATGATTACAGCTTTATTAATCGTATCTTACTTGATCAGTCTATAAACCGTCATTTTTACATACAAATAACTGCAATTTTTAAACGACATAGATCGTCATCATCGTTCTGCCTAACAAGGACATGGACTGCTTTTTCACGTAAAATAGCTCGCAGTTCATAATAAGGATTTGCGCAATGCCACCTTTTGTCTTGGTTGACGGGTCTTATTTTCTATTTCGTGCTTTTCACGCTTTACCGCCATTAACGACGTCTACTGGCCTACATACTAATGCAATTCGTGGTGCTATTTCAGCGATTCAGAAATTAATGCGTCGTACCCAGCCAACACATATGGCTGTTATTTTTGATACCCCAGAACCAACTTTCCGCCATAAATTATCACCCATATATAAGGGTGATCGTCCAAGCATGCCGGTGGAGTTATCTGAACAAATTCCTTATTTACATGCCCTAATCAAAGCTCTTGGCATCCCGTTATATAGCCTTCCTGGCGCAGAGGCGGATGATATTATTGGGACCTTAACAAAACGAGCATTATCAGAAGGTCATCATGTCTTAATCTCGACAGGTGATAAGGATATGGCTCAACTTGTTAATCCACATGTCAAACTTGAAGATAGTTTTAAAGAACGTGTGCTTGATGAGGCAGGTGTATTAGAGAAATTTGGCGTACACCCTCATCAAATTATTGATTATCTTACGCTCATGGGCGATGCATCCGATGGCATCATGGGTGTTCCAGGAGTAGGCGCAAAGACTGCGGCAAAACTATTAACAGAATATGGTTCTCTCAATAATATTATTGCGAACGTGGATCAACTCAAAGGTAAACTCAGTCAGAATATCAAAGATAATTTAGACAATATTAAAATTGACCACCAGTTGGCAAGTATCGTCTGTGACCTCGATCTCGCTTTAGATTGGCATGATCTAAAATTAAGTCAACCGAACACCGAGCAACTTCGTCACTTATACACAGAACTTGAGTTCCGTAACCAATTACAATCTTTGGATCATCCTAATAATCCTAATACGCCTGTCTATCAACAAACCTCTCAAAGTATTGTCAAAGCTGAACAAAAAACTGAATCTATAGCGATAGAAGATCATGCAAATCTTTCAAGCCAAGATGATCAATTAGGTGAAGCAACTTATCATACTGTACTAGAGCAAGCTGACTGGGAGCAATTGTTGCAACGTATGCAACAAGCGGATCACTTTGCAATTGATACAGAGACCACCAACTTAGACTATCGAGTGGCTGAACTAGTTGGATTCTCAATCGCATTTGATGCCAATGAAGCCTACTATGTTCCTCTGGCTCATGATTATGAAGGTGCTCCTGAACAACTCAATCGGGAACAAGTTTTAGCACAAATCAAACCAATTTTAGAAAATGAGCAAGTCAAGAAAATTGGTCATCATTTAAAATATGATGCTCATATCTTTGCCAATCACGGTATCACAATCCAAGGCTGGTACTTCGATACTATGCTCGCTTCCTATGTTTTGAATGCTGCTGCAACTCGTCATGGCATGGATGATGTAGCACGTGTTTATCTCAGCCACCTGACAACTACTTTCGAACAAATTGCAGGTAAAGGCGCTAAGCAAAAAACCTTTAATCAAATTGAACTCGAAGTTGCAGCACATTATGCAGCCGAAGATGCACACGTCACTTATCGTTTGTATGAAGTACTTTCTTCAAAACTAAAAAGCCATCCTGAACTTGTTAATATTCTCCACAATATTGAGATGCCTGTTGCACGAGTACTGACAGGCATGGAAGAAGATGGAATCAAGCTTGATCATAAATTCTTAGATCAGCTCAGTGTAGAATTCTCCGACACCATGCAAACATTAGAGAATCAAGCAACTGAACTTGCAGGTGAAACGTTTAATATTGCCTCGCCGAAACAGGTCGGAGAGGTTCTATTCGATAAATTGGGAATTAAAGGCGGTAAGAAAACTGCCACGGGACAATACAGCACCAGTGAAAGTATTCTTGAAAAAAT
This sequence comes from Acinetobacter sp. SK-43, assembly GCF_015351505.1. NCBI lineage: Bacteria > Pseudomonadati > Pseudomonadota > Gammaproteobacteria > Moraxellales > Moraxellaceae > Acinetobacter > Acinetobacter sp. SK-43. The sequence continues at coordinate 61,581 of NZ_JADKPY010000024.1, read as the reverse complement.
CGAACATCCTTTAGCGGAAGTGATTCTAGAACATCGCGGCTTAGCAAAACTCAAAAATACATATACTGATCGATTAGTTGAGCAATCACATGATGCAACCCATCGTGTACATACTAGCTATCATCAAGCTTTAACTGCAACAGGGCGTTTATCTTCTACTGACCCTAATCTGCAAAACATTCCGATTCGTACACCGATTGGTCGTCAAATTCGTAAAGCATTTATCGCTCCCGAAGGTCGTGTCTTACTTGCAGCCGACTATTCACAAATTGAACTGCGCTTAATGGCTCACTTTTCACAAGATGATGCTTTAGTACACGCTTTTCAACAAGGTCAGGATGTTCATCGTCGTACTGCCGCTGAAGTATTGGGAATCGCTATTGAAGACGTAACCAATGATCAACGTCGCCAAGCTAAAGCGGTTAACTTCGGGCTACTTTACGGTATGTCTGAGTTTGGCTTAACCCGCCAACTTGGTTTCACTCGTGAAGAATCACGTAACTACATCGCACGTTATTTCCAACGTTATCCAGGTGTATTGGATTATATGGAACGTACACGTCAGATTGCACGTGAGCAAGGTTTTGTAGAAACCATTTTAGGTCGTCGTCTATACACACCTGAAATTTTGGCAACAAATAAAATGATCAAGCAAGCAGCTGAACGAGCGGCGATTAATGCCCCCTTACAAGGAAGTGCAGCAGATATCATCAAACTTGCAATGATTGCCGTTGATAAAATTTTGCCTAAAGATCAAGCTAAACTTTTACTGCAAGTGCACGATGAATTGGTTTTTGAAGCTGATGTGGCAATTGCAGATGAACTTTCAAAACAAATTGCTGATGTGATGCAGTCTGTATTAGAAATTTCCGTACCTTTTGTGGTGGAAGTTGGACAAGGTCTAAACTGGGATGCCGCACACTAATTTGTAGGCATAAAAAAAGGATTGTTTTGACACAATCCTTTTTTTATTTTCAAACCGATCAAAGACCAGTCAACAGAACTTTTGCAGCTTCATTCATCAAAATCTCAGCAATATACAACGCCAAGAAAGCCAAAATTGGTGACAAATCAATCATCCCCATATTTGGTAGTAAACGACGGAAAGGCGCAAGTAAAGGTTCTGCGAGTTCCTGAATGACTTCAATATATGGTGAGCGTGACTGTGTAAACATCACCACCCAACTCAAAATAATCGTTGCAAAAATCAAGTAGCGACAGAAACGAATCAAATCCTGAATCATCGTCACGAATGTCGTAATTACAAGATAGACAGCACTATGGGGCATCTGTCCTGATAGATACATCAACCCGAAAATTTTCAACAAATAAAGCACAATCAATAAAGCAATTGCTGCTAAATTGACGCGTCCTTTGCCTACGGTTGGCAAACTACGGCTTAGGATATCTACAATTTTGGTCGCTTTAACAGTTGAAAGTACAACTGGGTTATAAGGGCTAACCGCTGCCAATTGCATTAAAAAACGGAAAAAGACCAATAAAATTGCGACATTGATCAAAACACCAAAAATTAGCGCAGAACTTGCACCCATACTTGTCTTATCCTACTTAAACTGATTTAGTCTTTTCACTTAACTCTTGTGCAAGCTCTTGACTACGTTTCTGAGCTGCCGCAAGCGCTGCTTGAATATTTTGTGAAATCTGCGCACGATCAAATACCTCTAATGCAGCTTGAGTCGTACCATTTGGAGATGTCACATTTTTACGCAATTCTGATGGTGAGTTAGAGCTGGTAATTGCCATTTGGGCTGCACCCAATGCTGTTTGCAACGTTAGTGCTGTTGCAACTTTCTCATCTAAGCCCAAATTCTTTCCTGCTCGAATCATACTTTCCATTAGATAGAAAAAATATGCAGGTCCCGAACCTGATACCGCTGTTACAGCATCAATTTGAGCTTCGCTATCGACCCAAATCGTCAAACCTGTTGCAGCTAAAATTTGACTCGTTAACTCACGATCTTGAGCATTAACAGCTTCTGAAGCATAAATACCGTGCGCACCTGTTTGTACTAAAGCAGGTGTATTTGGCATTACACGCACAATACGCTGGCTTCCACCAATCAGCTCTGAAATTGTTTGAATTTCTGCGCCTGCAATAATGGAAATAACCAGCTTATCGGATAGCAAACCTTTTAAAGGTTGTAAAACCGTAGCTAACACTTGAGGCTTAACCGCCAGTACGACCACATCTGCATTTTGAATTGCTTCAACATTGTCCGTGGTTGTTTGAATTCCTTTTTCTTCTAATATTTGACGAATTTGTTCTACTGGATCTGAAACTGTAATTCGTGTTGTTGGCAGCCCGCGAGAAAGTAATCCTCCGATCAAGGCCTGAGCCATGTTACCGCCGCCAATAAAACAGATGTTTTGATTCAATGCTGTCGCCATTTCCTACTCGTCATTTGAAAAAGATTGAGGAGAATTTTCTCGACAATCTGAAACTAAACTTGGTTGCCACCCTCCCTGCTCGATATAGTCAGATTGAGCCAACCAAAACCCTTTAGGGCTAAAAACCCCAAGCATAACATTTTCCACGACTAATATTTGAATTGTATGACGGAACCAAGGCAAAATCTGTGCATCTTGAATCGCTTTTTTCAGTGGCCAATGCCCGATTCGCCCGTAAAGATGAATTTTTTCACCACCTTGACGTTTAATCAATTTTAAATCTTTATTTAATAATTGTTTGGAAAGACCTATATCTTGCGTCAATATTTTGAACTTACCTGAAGCAGTTTGAATCATTTGTTCCAAGTTGTAAGATTGATTCATAATAGGTTGAATAGGAAAAAGCTTTTCTGCGTACAGCTCTGCATGAGTTAGACGATACAATTTTTTCTGGTAGCGGACATAATAATAAGAATTAATATGTAAAGTTGCTTGTGCATCAGGCTTAGCAAAAATCACTTCATCTTGAAGGCGTTTGACCATGTCATAACTTGGGCGGTATTGATCTTTGCCTTTTATCCAAGCGGACAACAATTGACGTTTGCGTGCATCCGATAATTCCAACAGGCGAGTTAAATCCAGCTCATTCTCAGTTGCACATAATTTCCAATCACTTTGCAGTACATCATCTAAAATTTCTGCGGCATCTTGCATCAGATAACTCGTTCGTGATACAGCTGATTGCATTTTTGGGAAGCGCTTTTCTAATACAGGCCATAACTCTTCACGACACCATGCCCGATCATAATGAGTATCATGATTTGTTGGATCGACAACATAGTCAAAACCAATTTGTTTAGCCCACTCCTCAATTTGCTGTCGGCTGAGCTCTAAAAAAGGTCGCCATATCGCCAAATCTTTTCGCACATCATATGCTTGCATGGCAGATAAACCATTAACACCTGCACCTGAAAATAAACGCAATAGTAGAGTTTCAGCTTGGTCTTGTTGGTGATGAGCTAACACCAAGATTTCATGGCTTTTTAAATGCTGTATATAGGCTTGATAGCGTGCATGACGTGCTTGCTGCTCAAGATTTCCTGCATCGACATGTACTTTTTGGATCACACAAGGAATGTTTAATTGTTCAGATTGTTTCTGAACTAAACATCCCCACTCCGTACTGCTCGATTGCAACTGATGATCAACATAAATTGAACGGGTTTGACTTGGGAAAATTTCGGACATTAGATACAACAACAGCATGGAATCCATGCCGCCGCTGCACCCAATTAAGAATTGAGTATCTTTAGAAAAATGCTGTGTTTGTGCTAAGACGCGATGCCTAAATTGCTGCTGCCAAACTTCATTAAACGTTGATAACGTGCTTCGCATCGTGCTTGAGCATCCATCGGTTGCAATTCTTCTAAGGCTTGTTTGAGTACATCTTTCAAATCATGCATGACTTTCTCAGGTTGCAAATGTGCCCCCTCACCTTCATCCACAACATACTCCACAATTCCAATCGCTTTCAATTTGTCAGCAGTCAGAGCTAAGGCTTCACTCGCTTGCGCTGCTTTATCAGCAGTTTTCCATAAAATAGAAGCACAACCTTCTGGTGAAATCACAGAATAAATACTGTGTGAAAGCATAATTACTCGATCTGCCACACCTATACCTAGCGCACCACCTGAACCACCTTCACCAAGTACAGTCGCAATCACTGGCACTTTCAAACCAGAAAGCTGAGCCAAACTGGTTGCAATCGCTTCTGCTTGTCCACGCTCTTCCGCACCTACACCTGGATAAGCACCCATGGTATCGACAAAAGTAAATACAGGTAAATTAAAACGCTCAGCCATATCTAGCAAACGTTGTGATTTACGATAGCCTTCTGGGTTACACATACCAAAGTTATGTTGTAACTTTTCACGCGTACTACGTCCACGATGTTGACCAACTACCATTACGGGTTGTCCGTCAAAACGAGCAAGACCACCGATCATGGCACCATCATCACCATACAAACGGTCACCGTGAAGTGCATCAAATTCAGTAAAGATTTCACTAACATAATCTAGAAATTGCGGGCGTTCAGGATGTCGCGCAATTTGAACCGTAGCCCAAGCCTTGGACTGAGTCGCTTTATTTTTCATAAGTCGTAGATAATCCCTAACAAGGATGTATTGTTAATCAACAAAATTGTCTGACTGAATATTTAACTCAATGTCCCAATTCTTAAACTGCACTTGCTCATCATGCAAATCAGCAACCAATAAAGGCCATTGTTTAGCATCGCCAGAAACGCTGAGTTGCCATTGTTGACCATTTACAACACTCAGTTCAATGGCAGGAAGCATCTGATCACTACGACTATGGTTCAGCAAAACAGCGAGGCGTAATAGCAAACACAAATAAAGTAAATGGCTGCCACCCACCTTCATTACATCATTTTTTGCATCTGCACGTAATTTACGACGATGGTGCGATACAAGATGAGAGAGGTGATTTTGATCGATTTGAGAGAAACCGGGGATATCAGAATGCTGCAATAAATATGCACCATGACGATGATAACCACCATGACTAATCGCTAATCCAATTTCATGTAAATAAGCTGCACGACGTAGTAAGTCACTGTCTTCAGTCGTTAAATTTAAAGCGCCTGCAACGCCATCAAACAATTGTTGCGCGGTATTCACTACACGTTCGGCTTGTTTAGGATCAGCGTTGTAACGTCCCATTAATGCTTGCACACTACGGTCACGAATATCTTCATGTTTAAATCGACCTAACAGGTCATACATCACACCTTCACGTAATGCACCGTCAGAATATGCCAATTTATCAATATTCATCACTTCAAAAATAGCGTACAAAATTGCTAAACCAGCTGGCAAAACTGCTCGACGATCTTCGCGTAGTCCTTCAAAATCAATTTCAGAGACATGTTTGAATTTTAACAAACGATCTTTTAACTTATATAAACCTTCACGGGTCAGATTTTCTTGCTCATCACTTAAACCTAGATTCACAGAGATCTGGCGACAAGCTTTAATCGTCCCGCTGGAACCGACTACTGTATCCCAGCCTTCTGATTTATATGTATTTGCGATTGCAGAAAGCTCTTTACGCGCAGCAACTACCGCTTTATCAAAGGCTTTTGTTGTAATCTCACCATCTGCAAAATATGCCTTACTAAAGGCAACACAACCCATTTGCAAGGATTCAGTATGCAAAGGCTCAAACTCTTCACCAATAATAAATTCTGTTGAACCACCACCGATGTCAACGACTAAACGTCTGCCACCATTTGCCATGGTATGAGAAACACCTAAATAAATTAGACGAGCCTCTTCACGACCAGCAATAATCTCAATTGGCTTTGGTAAAATTTCAGCAGCTTTTTGAATAAACTCGTGACCATTTTTAGCTTGTCGTAACGCATTGGTTGCCACAATTCTTAAACGATTAGGTTGAACAGAACTTAAACGCCCAACGAATCGAGCTAGACAAGCCAAACCACGCTGTTGCGCAGCTTCAGTTAAATTTTTATTTTCATCGAGTCCAGCGGCCAACTGAACCTTTTCTGACATTGAAGCAACTTTCTTAACCTCTCCGTGATCTACACGAGCAATTGCCAAATGGAAACTATTCGATCCCATATCAATCGCAGCAAGTAATTCTTCATCAATCAGAAAATCAGACATTCTTCATATAAACCCATGCTCAATTCACGCATTAGAGTAATTCACATGCTTAGAATTTTAAAGTCATTTTAAGCAATAAAAGCAGCAGATTTTCTCTTTTTAACACATAAATGATTGTATAAGTCGATAGTGAACATCGTGAGCATCCATTGGACTTTTCATTTTGATACTTGAATAATGGCAACAAACCCTTACATTGAATAAAGTAGCAATGTAATATTCATCGTGATGATGATTGAATTCGCACTTTATTTCTAAATTTTGGAGCTACCTTATGTCTGCGACTATTGTTAATACAACTGATGAAAACTTCCAAGCAGATGTTTTAGATGCTGAAACTCCTGTACTTGTAGACTTTTGGGCTGGTTGGTGTGCACCTTGTAAAGCAATTGCACCTGTCCTAGAAGACCTTTCTAACGAATATGCAGGTAAAGTAAAAATCGTTAAAGTCGACGTAACTGCATGTGAAGAAACAGCTGTGAAATACAATATCCGTAATATTCCAGCTCTATTAATGTTCAAAAATGGTGAAGTTGTTGCTCAACAAGTTGGCGCAGCTCCTCGCTCAAAACTTGCTGCATTTATCGATCAAAACGTCTAACTTTATTTAGATTGAACCCGACTTGAAATACGTTATTAGTCTAATAGCGTATTTCCTCGTATAAATTGACATTTTCCTTGATTTAACCTATATTACTGGATCAAGAAGCTTTGAATGGAATCTACTTCATCGCGCTTCTTACAAGACACAAACATAAGATCGCCGCTCGGCAATAACAATTGTTTTCACATTTCTCTCTGAAACAATGAACCAGACTACTGAATTGTGGTTGTGTAAATACAATTACATCAGCACGTATGTATGCGGTCGATTTTTTATTCTTTCCCTAACATTATCCTCCACTTATTCCATTCTGTCTGACCACTTATGAACTTAACTGAACTCAAGAAAAAACCCATTGGCGAACTCATTAAAATTGCGGAGTTTATGGGCCTTGAAGGCATGGCACGTAACCGTAAACAAGATATTATTTTTGCCATTTTAAAGCGCCATGCCATGAATGGCGAAGAAATCTTTGGTGATGGTGTTCTTGAAATCCTTTCTGATGGCTTTGGTTTCCTTCGCTCAGCCGCTGGTTCATATTTAGCTGGACCAGATGATATTTATGTGAGCCCATCACAAATCCGTCGTTTTAACCTTCGTACTGGCGATACCATTACAGGTACAATTCGCCCACCTAAAGAAGGTGAACGTTATTTTGCTTTACTAAAAGTAAATCAAATTAACTACGACACACCAGAAAACTCGCGTAATAAGATTTTATTCGAAAACCTCACCCCATTGTTCCCAACTGAACAACTCGTTATGGAACTAGGCAATGGTACAACTGAAGATCTCACTGCACGTGTAGTAGATTTAGTGGCACCAATTGGTAAAGGTCAACGTTCAATCATTGTTGCACCGCCTAAAGCGGGTAAAACAATGTTATTACAAAACATTGCTCAATCAATCGTCCGTAATAATCCAGAAGTATTTCTGATTGTTCTTCTTATTGACGAACGTCCCGAAGAAGTAACAGAAATGGAACGTACAGTACGTGGTGAAGTAGTTGCCTCGACCTTCGATGAAGCACCAGCTCGTCACGTACAAGTTGCGGAAATGGTGATTGAGAAAGCAAAACGTCTAGTTGAGCATAAAAAGGATGTTGTGATTCTGCTTGACTCAATTACTCGTCTTGCACGTGCTTATAATACTGTCATTCCTTCATCTGGCAAGGTACTTACAGGTGGTGTAGATGCTCATGCATTAGAACGTCCAAAACGTTTCTTTGGTGCTGCACGTAATATTGAAGAAGGCGGTTCACTTACGATCATTTCGACTGCATTAATTGAAACAGGCAGTAAGATGGACGATGTTATCTACGAAGAATTCAAAGGTACGGGTAACCAAGAGATTACGCTTGATCGCCGTATCGCAGAGAAACGTGTATTCCCTGCAATGAACATCAAGAAATCAGGTACTCGTCGCGAAGAGCGCTTAATGGGTGAAGAAAACTTACGTAAAGTCTGGATTCTACGCAAATTATTACATCCAATGGATGAGCTTGCCGCAATGGAATTTTTATTAGATCGAATGAAAGAAACCAAGACGAATGATGATTTCTTTGATCAAATGAAACGCAAAGCATCAACATAACGGCAACATAAAAAAGCCACCTCAATGGTGGCTTTTTTTAATTGGTTGACAAGATTACATATTTTTTACATTTAAATTGCGTTCCTCAATAAAAATACAAGCAATTGATTTTACTAAAAATAAATAAATACAACATCAGAAAACAAACAACAAACCAATTAAAAAACAATTATCAATAGTTATTTTCTATCAAAAATTAGCCAATTTTTGTCAAATTTTGTCGTTTTGTTGGACAGAACAGTAGTAATTCGTGATTTGCTTTGATAGGATAGCCACAGACCAGTTAGGCTGCTCCCTGCATTGTTACCTAAAAGCGTTTAGGAATATTAAAAGCACAAACAGACTAGCTAAGGTTTTTTTTAATCTCACAATTTTATGAGAGTGATGCCATGTTATTCAAAAAATTTGCTGTTGTTGCTGCTATCGCTACTACTTTAGCTTTCGTTGGTTGCTCTAAGAAAGAAGAAGCTGCTACTGATGCAAACGCTGCTGCTTCTGAAGCTGTAGCTGCTGCTTCTGAAGCTACTGAAGCTGCATCTGAAGCTACTGTTGCTGCTTCTGACGCTGTTGTTGCTGCTTCTGACGTTGCTGCTTCTGACGTTGCTGCTTCTGACGTTGCTGCTTCTGCTGCTCAATAATCTAATTTTAGATTATAAAAAAGAGAACCTTACGGTTCTCTTTTTTTATGCCTGATACTTTTATGTTTAATTTTAAATAAAAAAGTAGATATAAAAAAAGCAGATCAATCGATCTGCTCATTTCCAACACGTTGTCTAAATTTCTGCCCCGCTCTAAACGTCACTACACGACGAGCAGAAATTGGAATTTCTTCGCCAGTCTTAGGATTTCGCCCTGGGCGTTCACGTTTATCACGCAATTCGAAATTACCGAATCCAGAAAGTTTGACTTGTTCACCCGCAATTAAGGCTTGGCTTATTTCATCAAAAAATAGCTCAACCATTTGCTTTGCTTCTCGGCGATTTAAGCTAGTAAGCTCACTTAAATGGTCCGCCATCTCTGCTTTTGTTAATGCTGTCATGAGGCCCTCAATGTCGCTTGGTAAGTGTCTTCCAACACTTGAATAATGTTATCCATACCAGATTTGATCTCAGCATCTTCAAGCGTACGAGTCGGATGCTGCCATAACAAAGCAAATGCTAATGAGCGTTTGCCCTGTTCAACCCCTTGCCCCGTATACACATCAAATAACCAAGTTGAGTCAAGTAACTCACCACCTGTTTGTTTGATTAACTGCTGAATATCTCTTACCTCAATCTTATCAGAGATTAAAAGCGCAATATCACGTCTAACCGATGGAAAACGTGATAATTCTGTAAAATTAGATACATAAGATTGCAAAACAGCCTGTTGATCCAATTCCGCAACCCAAGTAATGCCCAAATCAAGTGCATTTTCTAATGATGGGTGCAAACGTCCTAAATATCCAATTGACTTGCCATCAACCAATATTTCAGCAGATTGACCAGGATGTAACCACTCTCTTTCGGTACGAATATAATCAACATTCACACGCCCAGCAGCTAATATCTCTTCTATTTCGCCTTTAAAGTCAAAAAAGTCCATCGCTTGCGGCTTGATATGCCAAGATTCAGGAGTACGCGAGCCCACCGCAATCAATGCCAGTGTTGGGATCTGTTTAAGATCATGAATATCTTTTGCATTTTGATAATCAAAACGCAAACCTAATTCAAAGAAGCGTACACGTTGCTGTTGGCGGTTTAAATTATATTGAACACAAGGAATCAAGCTTGATAATAAAGTACTACGCATTGCCGCTAAATCACTAGAAATCGGATTAGCAAGCATTAAAGGTTGTACATTTGGATTTAACTGTTTTTCCAATTTTGCATCAGCAAAACTAAAACTAATCGCTTCTTGATAACCTAAAGTTGCAACAGTTTGACGAAGCTGCGCCACTTCGAAACGATCCTGATATTTTTCTAATTTCACATCAATTTTTGGCAAACTGATTTGGATGTTGTCATAACCGTGAATACGTGCAACTTCTTCAATCAGGTCTTGATAGATTGCCATATCATAACGATGTGATGGTGGAACAACACTCCATTCACCTTGAGCTTTAGTTTCCACCATACAACCCAAACGAGCTAATGCATCAGCAATAAACTCACCAGCCACTTCATAACCCAGCAACTGATCGACTTGTGATTGCTTCAGTGGAATTGCTTCTCGTTTTGGTAATAACTCAGCTTGCTCTGCTACTGTAATTGGGCCAAACTCTCCACCAGCAAAAGCCTGAATAAGCTCAGAAGCACGGTGCATTGCAATCATTGGTAACTCGAAGTCGACACCACGCTCATAACGTTGAGATGAGTCAGTATGCAAGCCAAAACGACGCGCACGACCAGCAATTGCTAAAGGTGCGAAGAAAGCACTTTCAAGGAAGATATCCTGCGTATCGTCTGTAACTGAGGAATCCAAGCCACCCATAATTCCAGCGATTGCCAAAACTTTTTGCTGATCAGCAATAACCATAATGTCTTCTTGTAACTCAACTTCTTGATCGTTGAGCAAGAGCAATTTTTCTTGAGGTTGTGCTTGGCGAACTTGAATTGATCCTTCGATTTTTGCTAAATCAAAGGCATGCATCGGCTGACCCAACTCCAGCAATACATAGTTGGTCACATCAACCAAAATACTATGTGTGCGAATCCCTGAACGAGCGAGTGCTTGTTCCATCCATTCAGGTGTTTTAGCTTTAACATTTACATTTTTTACGATACGACCTAAATAGCGCGGTGTACCTTCAGTTGTGATATTAACGATTTTCTCATCAGCAATTGTTGCTGCTATTGATTGAATCTTAGGTTCATTTACATTCAATTGATTGATGACTGCAATTTCACGTGCAATACCACGAATACTAAAACAATCACCACGGTTTGGCGTGATACTGATGTCAATCACATTGTCATCAAGTTTTAAATATTCACGGATATTCATGCCAACAGGCGCATCAGCAGGAAGCTCTAACAAGCCATCAATCTTGTCTTCTAAATCGATTTCAGAAGCACCACATAGCATACCTTGTGATTCAATACCACGAAGCTTGCCTTTCTTAATTTTGAAATCGCCTGGTAGTACTGCACCAATGGTTGCAACAGGTGCCTTCATTCCTACACTGACATTTGGCGCACCACAAACGATTTGTAATGGATCACCAGAGCCAATATTTACAGTCGTAACACGTAAGCGATCTGCATCAGGGTGTTGTTCAACAGTGAGTACTTCTCCAATGATGACACCTGTAAATGGCTTTGCCACAGGTGCAAGTTCATCGACTTCCAGACCAAGCATGGTCAATTGATCAGAAAGGGTTTCGCTATCAATCGCTGGGTTCACCCATGTGCGTAACCAATTTTCACTAATTTTCATCTGTATAAACCTTATTTAATCCTGAAAAACTGTTAGGCAAACTGGCGTAAAAAACGCACATCGTTTTGGTAGAACATACGTAAGTCATTGATGCCATAACGCAACATTGCAAAACGCTCTACCCCTAAACCAAAAGCAAAACCTTTGTATTTATCAGGATCAATACCAGAAGCACGAAGTACATTTGGATGTACCATGCCACAACCTAAAACTTCCAACCAACGACCGCGTTCATCCATAATATCCACCTCAGCACTTGGTTCAGTGAATGGGAAGTAAGATGGACGGAAACGCACTTTTAAATCTTTTTCGAAAAATTCATTCAGAAGATTAATCAATAGACCTTTTAGCTCAGCAAAGCTGGTGTTTTCAGCAACGTACAAACCTTCGATCTGATGGAACATCGGCGAATGCGTTTGATCCGAGTCACAACGATATACACGACCAGGACACACGATGCGAATTGGCGGCTGACTTGTCTCCATGGTACGAATTTGTACACCCGAGGTATGAGTACGAAGTAAATGCGTTGCATCGAAATAGAAAGTATCATGCATCGCGCGTGCTGGATGATGACCTGGAATATTTAAGGCTTCAAAGTTGTGATAATCATCTTCAACTTCTGGGCCATGTGCAACCTGAAAGCCTGCTTTGGTAAAGAATTGACAAATACGTTCCTGAACTTGAGTCACAGGATGGATGCTTCCCATACGCTGACCGCGACCAGGCAAAGTGATATCAATCGTTTCGCTTGCTAATTTTTTTGCCAACTCAGCTTGTTGTAGTGTCTGCTGACGTTCAGTCAAAGCAGCATTGATAGCCTCACGAACAGCATGAATCGCAGCACCTTGTACTTTGCGCTCTTCAGGATCCATTTTTCCTAATGCTTTAGACTGCTCTGCAAGCTGGCTTTTTTTCCCTGTAAATTGCACACGAACTTGGTCGAGTGCGGCAAGGTCTTGAGCCGCTGCAATGGCAGCAAGCGCTTCAGTGGTCAGGGCTTCCAGTGACATAGTAACTCTCAAAGCAACAAATTATAGAAATATAATAAAACGCTATAGTTTATCAGCTTTTTACCTAGTTTATGAAGATAAAGGACTGTTTAAATAGAGTACTTTTTAGCGTTAAACTTTATGCCCAAATGGACAACAAATGCCTGTGGTGCAATAAATTTTCGCAAAAAATAATCAATATCTGAATAAAATGTATAAGATACGAGTATCGTCAATGAGAAACAATAACGATGGCGCTTGATCAAATCTGGAAACAACAACTTACACTTGTTAGCTATGGCAATGAATTTCTTGCAGGAAATCTAAACTTTAATCGCTGGATCGAACATCCTATTTTTAGTAAAAACTGCTTAATCTTCAGAGATCTACTATCACAACATTTGCTGGCACAACATTTCCAAATTTGGCTTGAGGGTTTGAAAAAACAAGGCGTCAAAAAACTAAGCTTACATCTTTCTAGTATTCTCAACGACGAACAAAATCCGAATCCTAATGTCGAACTTCTACCTTTTGCACATTTTATTGTAAGTCATCAAGCCAATAAAAAAACCGCTTGGATTTGCGGACATGAACTCGCTGAATGGTTTAACACTGATCAGGAATTTGAAACACCTTTTTCTCAAAAAAACACAATAAGAGAAGAGACATTTTGGCGCTATGAATTAAATGATAAATACGCTAAAAAAATCGATACTGATTTACAGAAAATCAATTGGAACGATGTCTCAAAATTTTTAGAGCGCGAATTATTCAATAGCAAATATGCGGAATACTTTTTAGAACCTGAACAACAAGATTTCCCATTTTATGGCTACGAAATAGATCATAATCAGCCTGATGAAACACTTTTAGCGTTGATCCCAACAGATTATCCAGCTGATTGTGCTCATCAATTATTACATCGAACACAAGCACTTATCGACCACTTAGAAGAACAAAAAAAGCACCCTTATACAGATTCTGGTGAACTTATTAGCCCTGAAGAACAAATCAATCTTCGTAATTTTTCACAGAAGGCTGAGGATTTATTCGCTAAATTAATCGTCAAAACAGCAAATCATTATCAGACAGCTCAACTTACCATGGATGAACCAGAGATCATCGACCGAACCATGGAAATCCCACAACAGTTCAATGAAGCTCATCCACACAAGGTTGGAACTTCTAGCGTCATTAAATTAATTATTCTTACAGTAATTATCTGTTTGGTTGCTTATTATTTTGGGCTTTAATAAAAGCGTACAGCTTTTAATTAGATTAAATTTCCCATTGATAAATTAGCTCCGTTATTCCTTCGCCGAACTCTGGAAGTTCGGCTTCCCCAATCAATTCAGCTCCAATCTTTTCATAAAAGAAACGACTGGGGTTCTTCTTAAAAACCTCTAAACGAATAAACTGATATCTTTTCAGAACAACATAGTCGTAAAAGCATTGAAACATTTCACGCCCAATACCTTGTTTTTGGATGTCCTGCAAAAGATAAAAAGCGCGAATTTCAGCCACATTATTTTCAGGATTTAAATATCCATCTAAAAAACCCTTTATTTTTTGATCTTCAATATACACTAACAATTGATGATCTAAACTTCTTGTGATTGCTTGCCATAATATCAATTTTTCCTGTACATCTAATTGATCTAATATTTCTTGATTAAGGATATTTGCGTAAGTTTCTTTCCAGCACTGTACATGAATCTCAGCGATTTTAGCTGCATCTCCAAAGTTAGCTGTACGTATTTGACCTTTTCGATTACTTTGCAATTCAACCTCCACAAAAATTTGTTCAGCTAAGTGTTGATCACCCAACTTGTATATGAATGTTAAAGAAGCAAAAACTGTGCAAAAGCGAACTAATTATTAAGATCATTTTTCTAAATTAAAAAAATATTTAGCCATAAAAAATAGAGTTTTCACAATTTAAATCACATACTTAAATTGTGAAAACTTAGACTACTAAAAGCAATAATTTACAGTTATAAAAAAAATAAATTATGGATGCTCCTATTCTTTTAGGAGATTTTATTGATCTCTAATTATTCTCTATTACTAAATCCTAAAACCATAAAAAAAGACCGCTAAAAAGCGGCCTTCTTTTGAATCTCTAAGCTTATGCAGCTAATGCGCCTTTAGCTTTTTCAGCTAAAGCAGCAAATGCTACTGCATCATGCATAGCGATGTCAGCTAATACGCGACGGTCGATGATCACTTGAGCTTTTTTCAAGCCATCGATCATACGGCTGTAAGACAAACCGTTTTGACGAGCACCAGCATTGATACGCGCAATCCATAAAGCACGGAATTGACGTTTCTTTTGACGGCGGTCACGGTAAGCGTATTGACCAGCTTTGATTACCGCTTGGAACGCTACGCGGTAAACGCGTGAACGAGCACCATAGTAACCTTTAGCGCGAGCAAGAATTTTTTTGTGACGACGATGAGCCACTACACCACGTTTTACACGAGCCATTTATAATCTCCTTAGATGTATGGGCACATAGCACGAACTGATGCAACGTCACTTACGTGAACCATTACACAACCGCGCAATTGACGGATACGCTTAGCAGATTTTTTGGTCAAAATGTGGCGCTTGAATGCTTGTTTGCGCTTGAAACCGTTTGCAGTCGCTTTGAAGCGTTTAGCTGCACCACGGCGAGTTTTTAACTTAGCCATAGTAACCTCTTTTAGGCACCTGTTCGGCGCGTTTGCACTATTGCAAATCGACCTGCAGGTAAGGAAGGCAGCATGATATAACATCTGAGAATAAAACAAAAGTAAAATGCTCATTTTTTGAGTAAGAGTAAGACTTTTACTCAAACGAAATTTTCCATCATTAATTCTCAAAATACGAGAAATTTACATTAATTACTTGCTTATAATAGCTTCAATTCAATCATAAACACTCGAAATGAACACACAACAAGATGCTTTTGCTGCATTGCGCTATCGAGATTTCTCTATCGTTACCTTGAATCAATTCTGCTTAACATTGGCAATTCTGATTCAAGAAATTATCGTTGCTTATTCACTATATCAAATCACACGTGATCCACTCACATTAGGTTTTATCGGTTTAGCTGAAGCCATTCCATTTATTGCGCTTTCCTTATGGGGTGGTTATTTTGCAGATAAGCTCAATAAGCAAACCATTATGAAGGTCTGTTTATTTTTTGCAGCACCATTGCCACTCGTGCTCTGGGCACTCTTTCATTTATACGGTTTAGAAAAGATTAGTGTCTCAACTTTGTCATGGGGAATTTATGCAGTCATTTTCGCATTAGGAACAATTCGAGGTTTCTACAATCCCTCAGCAACCTCTCTCAAGCCATTTCTTATTCCACGTGAACTTTATGCGAATGGTGCAACATGGACGACGATTGGTTGGCAAAGTGGTGTGATTATAGGTCCAATGTTGGGTGGATTTATGTTGGCATTTCTTGGGCGAGAGACCAGCTTGTTCACAGTCACAGGATTGTTAGCAACTTGTTTTATTTTGATTACCCTACTTCAAAAAAGAACTTTTCCAAAAATGGAAACTGAGAACGTTCTTCAAAGTCTGACAGACGGTTTTCGCTTTATTTGGAAAACCAAAATTGTCTTATGGGCCATATCATTAGATCTTATTTCAGTATTATTTGGAGGGGTAATTGCACTTCTGCCTATATTTGCTGAGGATATTTTAAAGGTCGGTCCAGAAGGATTGGGATATTTACGTGCTGCTCCATCAATTGGTGCGTTGTTAACAATGTTTGTTTTAACCAAATTTCCACCAACGCATCATGCTTGGCGAAATATGTTATTCGCTGTTGCTGGTTTTGGTATTTTTACTATTCTATTTGCATACTCAAATAACATTTGGCTATCTCTGTTTGCACTGGCAATGACAGGTGCATGTGATAGTGTTTCTGTTGTTGTTCGTCAAACCGTCTTACAGATTTTCCCACCTGAGAATATGCGAGGTCGTGTTGCTGCGGTTAATGGCATGTTCGTTTCTTCAAGCAATGAACTCGGCGCTTTTGAGTCTGGTTTAGCCGCTAAGTATATGGGAACCATAACTGCAACCATTTTTGGCGGATGTATGACACTTGCTGTGGTGACTTATTGTTGGTTTAAAACTACTGATTTATTTAAAATCGATATCACCAAAGGTTCGGATCATTAGAACACTTAGGGAAGCCTGTAAGCTTTCCCTACCCTCAGAAAACACCTAGATATAAAGCATATAAAGTTAAATAACGCCCACCTTTGGCAATCGTAACGATCAGCAAAAAGCGCCAAAAGTTTTCTTTCATCAATCCTGCAATTAAAGTGATCGGATCTCCAACGACAGGAGTCCAGCTTAATAATAAAGAATAGAAACCATATTTATGATAAATCTGTTGTGCTTGTACTAAACGCTGTTCAGAAACAGGAAACCATTTTTTATCTTTAAAATGTTCAATTTTCAGCCCTAACCACCAGTTCACACATGAGCCTAATACATTGCCTACAGTCGCAACTAAAATCAAATAAAATGGATTAGAAAGCCCCTGCACCAGTAAAGTCATTAAGACTGCCTCTGACTGTAGAGGCAGTAATGTCGCTGCGCCAAAAGCAGAAATAAATAGTAAAAGATAAGAGATCACGAAACTTTTGGCTCTGATTTAGATCGGACAATATAACTTAGGCTTGAATATAAAAATGGAACAATAAAAGTAATCCAAAATGCGGCATCAGATTTAATCATTTTCTGTAATATTGTTAATTGTATCTCACCCTCTGAAACAGCATTCCAATCAATCAACAGTGTGAGATCAACATAAAAAAGTAAGATAAGGTATAAAGCAAAAATGCCTCCACAAATACCTGTATGAAAAACAGAATGCTTTTCTTTGACTTGTAAAAGTGCAAATAGTGAAGCAAAAACAAAGCCTGTGCTTAAGATTAAAACAAAGACCATCAATTCAAAGTTATCTATCGCTAAAAAATATCGCATCAGACTGCAACTCACTGCTACTACGATCAGTAATCCCATGAGAAGAGCCCAATGCTTAATATAATCATTAAACACGGTAGTAATAATAAAATTAAACTTTGATCGATAATGCTTTTTGAATTGCAGGACGTGCGGTCAAACGTTCAATATAGTCTTGAACATATGGATAATCCTCAAGCTGTATGCCTTGCCAATCGTAACGCAACGCCCACGGCAGGATAGCCATATCCGCAATAGAGTATTCACCAGCTACAAACTTTTGACCAATTAATTGTTTATTGAGCACATCATACAGACGTTTAGTTTCATTCACATAGCGCTCTATCGCATAAGGAATACGTTCAGGTGCAAATTTACTAAAATGATGATTCTGACCCAGCATCGGACCAAAACCACCCATTTGCCACATCAACCATTGCTCAACCTCAACACGTTCTTGTTCATCAGTTGGATAAAACAAACCTGTTTTACGACCTAAATATTGTAGAATTGCACCTGATTCAAATACTGAAATAGGTTCTCCACGCGGTCCATTTTGATCGACTATTGCAGGAATTTTATTATTTGGAGATATCCTAAGAAAATCGGGTTGAAACTGATCGTTTTCTAAAATATTAATCGGGAAAATCTGATAATCGAGTTTCATTTCTTCTAAAGCAATCGTTATTTTGTGCCCATTGGGAGTTCCCCAATAATATAAGTCAATCATTTATGTTGCCCTATTCATCGTTATTCTGACTGTTGTTGCGTTATAGCACAGTTCATAGTTATTGATCAGCAGCCTAGCACGAAAAGAAACAATAAAAAGTCTATGCAAAGAGTGATTTAAAAAATTGTGTCTGATTTTTCCAAGAATGCTTTTGCTTTTTCTCCAACAAATTTGCGACCAGCATTATTGCCATTAATCCACTCATCTACACTAAACAAATCAAACAACCCTACTTTCACTAAGGTTGGAATCGCTAAAGCAAGCTCATCTTCCACATCACCACGCACACCCATGTTATACAAATGAATATTGTGTAGCATTGTTGCGACAGTGCCTGTTTGTACATGACTACCATCCCTCAATCTAACTTGAGGTAGGATTTCGCCTTCTTGTACGACTTTTTGATTGATTTCCGATAACTCATCAGTCCCATTAATAATTGACATATATCCTCGCTTACCAATAATTAACTTTTCAACTAATTTTAGAATATTGTATCTTTTATCATATTTGCTAGTTTTTTTAATTTTTTCAATTGAGCAAGAAATTTTAGGCATAAAAAAGCACCGCCTATTGCGGTGCTTTTTTTAGAAAAATTACTTTTTCTTTTTCGGACCAAGTAACATGCCCATCTGACGACCTTCCATCTTCGGAGCTTGTTCTACTACACCAAACTCCGCAACGTCAGCTTCAATCTTTTGCAATTGAGCTAGACCAAGTTGCTGATGCGCCATCTCACGACCACGGAAACGTAAGGTAATTTTCACTTTATTTCCTTCTTCAAGGAAACGTAAAATTGCGCGCAATTTTACCTGATAATCACCTACATCCGTTGCTGGACGTAACTTGATTTCTTTCACTTGCACTTGATGCTGTTTTTTCTTCGCATCTTTTTGCTTTTGTTTCAAATCAAACAAGTGCTTGTTGTAGTCCATGATTTTACAAACAGGCGGTTCTGCATTAGCAACAATCTCAACAAGGTCAAGATTTGCTTCTTCAGCAGCACGTAATGCTTCAGTTAATGAAACGACACCTTTTTGTTCTCCATCTGCAGCAACAAGGCGTACTTCTTTTGCACGGATCTCGTCGTTAATCGCAGGACGGTTACTTTTAGCACCTTGTTGTTGGTTACGGTCAGGCTGTTTAATCTTTATTACTCCACAATGTACCGGCCACGTTCGGCTACGGCAGATTTCACTAGATCAATGAATGCATCCACTGACATAGTACCTAAATTTTTTCCTGAGCGAGTACGGACATTGACAGTTCCCTCTTCAACTTCTCGGTCACCAAGAACCAGAAGATAAGGAATACGCTCTAGGGTACGCTCACGAATCTTAAATCCGATTTTTTCATTTCTCAAGTCAGAAATAGCACGAAGACCATTTTCTTTGAGTTTTGCAACGACTTGCTCACTCGCCTCAGCTTGAGAATCAGTAATGTTCATAACACAAGCTTGAACTGGGGCAAGCCAAGGTGGCATGAAACCAGCGTAATGTTCAATTAGTATACCAATAAAACGCTCAAAACTACCAAGTATTGCACGATGCAGCATGACTGGTTGATCACGTTCGTTTTCTTCCGTCACATATGAAGCATCTAAACGAATAGGTAAATTGAAGTCACATTGGATTGTACCGCATTGCCACACACGACCTAAGCAATCTTTTAATGAAAATTCAATCTTCGGACCATAGAATGCACCTTCACCTGGTTGCAAGTCCCAAGCCAAGCCAGCATCATCTAAAGCATCAGCAAGAGATTTTTCTGCTAAATCCCAAAGTGCATCATCACCTACACGCTTTTCAGGACGTGTTGAAAGTTTCATTTGCACTTCTTCAAAGCCGAAGTCTTTATAAACATCTAAAGTCAGTTTAATAAAGTCTGCAACTTCTTTACCAATTTGCTCTTTGGTACAGAAAATATGTGCATCATCTTGGGTAAAGCCACGAACACGCATAATCCCGTGTAATGAACCAGATGGTTCGTTACGATGACATGAACCAAACTCCGCCAAACGGATTGGTAAATCACGGTATGATTTTAAGCCTTGATTGAACACTTGTACGTGACAAGGACAGTTCATCGGCTTAACTGCATAGTTACGACTTTCTGAATGAGTCGTAAACATGTTTTCAGCATAGTTCGCTGCATGTCCTGATTTCTCCCACAAAGTGAAATCAACAATTTGTGGTGTTTTAATTTCTTGGTAACCATTGTCTTGCTGAACTTTACGCATGTATTGCTCAAGCACTTGGTAAATTGTCCAACCATTCGCATGCCAGAACACCATACCAGGTGCTTCTTCTTGCATGTGGAATAAGTCTAAAGCTTTACCAATTTTACGATGGTCACGTTTTTCAGCTTCTTCAATACGTTTGATATAAGCTGCTAACTGTTTTTTATCAGCCCAAGCCGTACCATAGATACGTTGTAGCTGTTCATTCTTCGCATCACCACGCCAGTATGCACCAGAGATTTTAGTGAGTTTGAATGATTTTAAAAATTTAGTGTTTGGTACGTGCGGACCACGGCACATATCCAAATAATCCTGATGGTAGTACAAGCCCATTTGTGTTTCATTTGGCATGTCTGCAATCAAGCGTAATTTGTATTCTTCACCGCGTGCTGTAAATTCTGCAATCACTTCATCACGTGGTGTCATTTTTTTGATGACATCATAGTCTTGATCGATGAGCTTTTTCATACGCTCTTCGATCGCCGCCATATCATCCAAAGTAAATGGGCGTGGCATCCAGATATCGTAATAGAAACCTTCTTCAATCACTGGGCCGATAACCATTTTCGCCTCAGGGAACAATTGCTTAACCGCATGTCCTACCAAGTGCGCACATGAGTGACGAATGATCTCTAGACCTTCTTCATCTTTCGGGGTAATAATCTGAACTGTCGCATCTTCTGTGATTAGATCACAAGCATCCACCAAACGATCATTGATACGACCAGCAACTGTATTTTTTGCAAGACCTGGACCAATGCTTTGAGCAAGTTCCATCACGGAAATCGGATGATCAAATTGCTTTTGATCACCATTTGGTAAAGTAATGATTGGCATAATAAAATCCTTAAGGAGTGATGCCCTATACGAAGGAGCATATCACCGCGAGATTATGTATTGAGGAGGAATCCTCAAAAGATAAAAAACGGCGGATAAAAAAGTATTCAAGATTTTACACAGGTTTAGATAAGGATGAAACCTTTGATTCAGAAAAACCAAAATCATTCAGGCAACACTTCAGACTAAAGCCTAAATGAATTCCGTTTAACAACACACTATGTTGTTATAGATATATGAAAATAACAGAAATGGAGTACAGACACATGGTGAGTGCATATGATGAATTACCAAGAACCCCTGCAAATTTTGTCGCATTATCTCCTTTACGCTATTTAGAACGTGCTGCGTATATTTACCCTCATCAAGCAGCAATTATTCATGGTGCTCGTCAAATCACTTGGCAGCAAACCTATCAACGCTGTCGCCAGTTTGCACATCAACTCAAAAATCTAGGTATTCAAAAAAACGATACCGTTTCGGTACTGTTACCAAATGTCCCTGCAATGATTGAAGCTCATTTTGCAGTACCAATGGCAGGTGCTGTACTCAATACGCTGAATACACGCTTGGATGCAAAAACTATTGCTTTCATGCTTACGCATGCAGAATCAAAAGTACTGCTTGTCGACCCTGAATTTAAAACCCTTGCAGAAGAAGCATTAACACTGATCAATCAAGATATTATTGTGATTGATGTATTTGATGAGGAATATGATGCTGAACAAATCGCACTTGGGCAGTACGAATATGAATCTTGGTTAGCTCAAGGTGATCCTGAATTTGAATGGTTGCTCCCACAAGATGAATGGGATGCCATTAGTCTGAATTATACTTCGGGAACTACAGGCAATCCGAAAGGCGTGGTTTATCACCATCGTGGTGCTTACCTCAATGCGGCAAGTAATATCTTGGCTTGCGGTATGAAACCTCGTGCTGTTTATCTGTGGACATTACCGCTCTTCCATTGTAATGGTTGGTGTTTTGCTTGGTCTATTGCTGCTAGTGGCGGTACGAATATCTGTTTACGTCGTGTCGACCCTGCTCTGATCTTCAAATATATTTCTGAACACAAAGTCGATTATTTCTGCGGTGCCCCTATTGTGCTGTCTATGCTCATCAATGCCCCAGTAGATCAACGCACATCATTTGATCATCATGTCGAAGTGATGGTGGCTGGCGCAGCGCCTCCCGTTGCCATTATTGAAGGGATGCGAAATATAGGTATCAATGTCAATCATGTGTATGGTTTGACTGAAACTTACGGCCCGTCTGCTTTATGTGCTGCACAAGCAGGTTGGAGTGATTTATCTATCCAAGAGCAAGCTCAATTACATTCACGTCAAGGCGTTCCGTATCCGTTACAAGACAGTATGCGCGTACTAGATCCTGAAACGATGCAACCCGTACCGAATGATGGGCAAACCATGGGCGAAATTATGTTCCGTGGCAATATCGTGATGAAAGGTTATCTCAAAAATCCACAGGCAACAGAGGAGGCATTTAAGGGTGGCTGGTTCCATACAGGAGATTTGGCGGTTTGTCATCCTGACGGTTATGCGAAAATTACTGATCGCTCCAAAGATATTATTATTTCAGGTGGCGAAAATATCTCATCACTTGAAGTCGAAGATGTTCTTTATCGCCATCCAGCCGTTTTAACTGCTGCAGTCGTTGCAAAACCTGATCCACGCTGGCAAGAAGTTCCCTGTGCTTTTATTGAATTAAAGCAAGGTATCTCAGCTTCAGCAGAAGATATTATTCTGCATTGCCAAAAGGAGCTGGCTCGCTTTAAAGTTCCGAAAGATGTGGTGATTACCGAGATTCCAAAAACCTCAACAGGGAAATTACAAAAATTTATTTTAAGAGAATGGGCAAAAGAACGCGCGACAGGTGAGTTTGGAAACTAACTCTAAAATAAAAAAAGAAGTTTCATTTGAAACTTCTTTTTTGAATTAACCTTGATCCGATAACAGAGCGACTTGCTGGACATAATTCACAAATTTACGCTTTGATGCCTCAAGTTCTTCTTCACTCACTTGCTGCTTGATATCACGATGAATACGCAGAACATGTTGGCGTAAAGTGTGTCGTTCAGAGGCATTAAAAACCTTACTAAATTCATTGATGATTGGGTCACCTTGATCAATCATACGATCAACCCAACGCATCAATTGCATTTGCTTTTTAGCGCCTTGTTGAGGGGTAAGATAAGACAAAATGGTACTTTCATCTTCATTACGCAAGAGTTTACCGATTCGCTGAAACTGGCGACGACGTGCTTCAAAAGAGCTAATCTTTTGCACTTCAAGCAACGCATCAATCAAACGCTCATCAACAGGAAGTTTTTGAATCTGTTTTACATTTAATTGAGCCAATTGCTCACCTAAAGCTGCCATACGTTGCACAGCTTTTTTCTGTTCGGTTCTACTCGCACGTCCCTCTAATGATTCAAAATCCTCATCGGTATAACGCTGGGTACCACGTGCCACTATTACTCTGCCTCATAAAATTTTGCTGCGAACAGCGTTTGAATTTCTTCCAGTGCTTTATCTTCATCAGCACCGTCTATCACTAATCTTAAAGTCGTGCCTTTACCTGCACCTAACATCAACAATGACATAATATTCTTTGCATCAACCAATTTATCGCCTTTTCCAATCTGAATAGAAGAGCGAAACTTTGTGGTGACTTCGATGAGTTTACCAGAAGCACGTGCATGTAAGCCGAGTTTATTAATTACATCAATCGTTGTGTCTATCATGACCAGTGCTTCATTTCTCTATGTAAAATTTGGACAGCCCATTTTGCCTCAAGAGCCTTTTTGAGTCTATCCACAATATAAACGGAACGATGTTGTCCACCAGTACAACCCACGGATATGGTCATGTAATGGCGATGCCCTTCAGCAAAGGCAGGCAACCACTTTTCAAGAAAAGCATAAATATCAGCAAACATCTCATTGGTTTGCTGATTACTTTCTAAAAATTGACGGACTGGCTCATCTAAGCCAGACAGACGGCGTAATTCTAAATCCCAATGCGGGTTTGGTAAATGTCTTACGTCAAATACATAATCAGCATCTAAAGGAATTCCGTGCTTATAACCAAAAGATTGCAAGATCACAATCAAATTATCTGACTGACCTAATTTTGACAGTAAGATATGTTTTAAATCATGAACACTTTTATCTGTGGTATCAATATGAACTGTAGAGCGAAATTGTATCGGAATAAGCAGTTGCTTTTCTTCTAGGATACATTGCAACAGACTATTAAAACGACTCGCTAAAGGATGTGGTCGTCGTGATGCACTGAAACGCGCTATCAAATCTTGATCTTGAGTCGTCAGATAAATAACATCAACCGAACCATGTCTTTTTAACTGCTCAAAGACATGATCAAACTCTTGCATATCTGCACGAGTGCTTCGGATATCAACACCTAAGGCAAGTTGCTCCAAATTATTCTCATGATCTAGTTTTGCCACAATCTCAGGCAATAATGCCAAGGGTAAGTTATCTATACAATAATAGCCGAGATCTTCAAGCACTTGTAATGCTGAAGATTTCCCTGAGCCTGACTGACCTGTAACGATAAGAATACGCTTCATGGCATTTTGCCCTTTTATAGTTTTATGTTTTATATTCGACTTGTAAATTATCAATCAATCGTGTCGAGCCAAGTTTTGCAGCAACAAACAGAACTAAGTTTTGAGTAAACTGTTCAATTGGCTGTAAATTTGGCTGTCGAGCCTCGACATAATCTACAACAAAACCTGCTTGAGTCAACTGATCCGAGATTGTAGCCAAAACCGCTGGCAAGGCTTTACCTTCATGGAGATCTTGCTCAGCTTGTTTCAATAGCTGATAAATCTTCGGTGCTGTTGCACGTTGCTCTTCAGTTAAATAACCATTACGAGAGCTTAAAGCCAAACCATCTTGAGCGCGAACAATTGGCACCCCAATCACTTCAAGTGGAATATTCAAGTCTTGAACTAATTGACGGATAACAGCAAGTTGCTGATAGTCTTTTTGCCCGAAAAATGCATAATCTGGCTGAACAATATTAAATAATTTAGTCACAACAACCGCAACACCATCAAAATGTCCTGGACGTGATTTACCACATAAATCGTCAGTAATCTGACCAACACTAATGTTAGTTAAACGTGGCTGTGAACCATACATTTGTTCAACAGAAGGCGCAAAAATAATATCGCAACCAACATCAGCCAATAAACGACTGTCTTGTTCTAGTGTACGCGGATAACTATCAAAATCTTCTCCAGCACCAAACTGGGTTGGATTAACAAAAATACTTACGACAACGACATCGCAAATCTTCTTTGCCTCACGAACTAAGGTCAAATGACCTTCATGCAAATTCCCCATGGTTGGTACGAAACCAATCATTTTTTTTGCAGCACGCGCAGGTGAAAGAGACGCAGTTAAGCCTTGAATTGTTGTTTCTGTTTTCATGAATTACAGCTCAACTTGGAAAGTATGTTCTTTAGCTGGGAAAGACTGATCTTGTACAGCAGCATGATAGGCTTTAAAGGCATCTAGGATTGCTGTTTCACCTGATTGTTCTTTCATAAAATTACGAACGAAACGTGCAACACGTCCAAATGTTAGCCCAAGCATATCCTGTACAACCAACACTTGACCATCGGTTTGATTACCTGCACCAATCCCAATCACAGGTGTGTTTGGAAATAATTCAGCAATTTCTTTACCGAGTTGTGCAGGTACGCATTCAAGCAATAAAACTGCTGCGCCAGCATCAACTACAGCTTGGCAGTCTGCAATCAATTGATCAGCTGCTTCACGTGTTCTCGCCTGTAGTTTATAACCGCCAAAAACATGTACAGACTGAGGTGTTAAACCCAAATGTACACAAACTGGAATACCATTACGTGTAAGCACTTGAACCAATTCACTTAACCATGCACCACCTTCGATCTTGACCATCTGCGCGCCAACTTGCATCACAGCTTTTGCACTTTTCAAACCATCTTCAAGTGTCGCATAACTCATAAATGGCAAATCAGTCATGATCAAAGCATGCGAATTACCGCGACGAACAGCAGCAGTATGGTAAGCCATATCTTCTACTGTTACAGGAAGGGTTGAGTCCCGTCCTTGTATCGCCATTCCGAGAGAATCACCGATTAAAATCGTATCGATTTCAGCCAGTTCCATTGCTTTAGCCATACTTGCATCGTAACAAGTTAGACATGAAAACTTGCGTCCTTCGGCTTTAAACTTTCTTAAGTCACTTAGACTAATCATGATGGTGTCCTCTACAGGCATTTCCAAAACAGACAAATCTTAAGCATTTGCCCAAGATTGATCTGCGATTACAGTCAAATTTGCTTGCTGTAAAAGTTCTAAATCTCTTAAAGAATGACCATTTATTTGTAAATGATCATCTAAATCTAATAATGGAATCACGACAAAATCACGCTCCAACACACCAACATGTGGTACGGTCAAACGCTCATTGTGTATCTGCTCTTGTCCATAAATCAGTAAATCCAGATCAAGAGTCCGCTCTCCCCAATGACGTAAACGAATACGTCCAGCATCTTTTTCAAATTGTTGCAATTGATCCAACAAATCTAGTGGCGACAATTCTGTATCTAACTGAACCACAGCATTCAGATAATGAGGCTGATCTTGCGGTCCCATCGGTGGACTTTGATATAGTTTAGAGACTTGAACAGTACCCAAACTTGATAATTTCAAAACTGCTTCTGCAAGAATGTGTTTTGAGTCACCTAAGTTTGAACCTAAACCAATATAAGTACGAATCGTCATTGCGTCGGTCCAAAAACAACTTCTGCTAAATCACGTTTTACACGTTTACGTTTCAAAATCGGATGATCAGCATGAATTAAATTTGAATCAGTTGAAGCTTTCTCAATAAAACGATTGACCGAATCA
This sequence comes from Acinetobacter sp. SK-43, assembly GCF_015351505.1. Lineage (NCBI taxonomy): Bacteria > Pseudomonadati > Pseudomonadota > Gammaproteobacteria > Moraxellales > Moraxellaceae > Acinetobacter > Acinetobacter sp. SK-43. The sequence continues at coordinate 34,128 of NZ_JADKPY010000024.1, read as the reverse complement.
TCTGTTCTAACACGCTCTTTTTTAGCACGTCGATTTTTAGGTTCAGGTACATTCACCAAAGGTTCGATTTCAGTAGTCTTTGCATCATCAACTTCAGCAAGCTTACGTCTTGATTTTGTACGTTGGCGATTATATTGACGAATGACCGCTTCTTTTTGATCAATTGACATCTCTTGGTAGTTTTCCCACCAAACACCCATACCATCTGTGCTTGTGTCACCAGACTTCTCACGAAGCAATAAGAAATCAAATCCTGCGCGAAAACGTGCATGTCCTGCTAGGGCTTCTATTTGTTGCGGTTTTGGATTGAGCAAACGTGTCTGCATTTCCCAAACTTCACGAATAAAAGTTTCAGCAAAACGAGGAATAATAGTTCGAGTCGCTTGACGTTTTAAAACATCCAAACCTGCTTGTGCACGAGCCTCTGCAGGAACCATCCCTTTATTTAAATAAAAATCACATCGCTCTAAAAAAGGTTTCCATAACAATACCGCATAGAAAAATGCAGGATTAATGGTTTTGCCAATTTGAATACGCTGATCTGTATTTCTAGCTGCACGCTCGATAAAAGCAGTGATGTTCGGTGGAATTTCAGCAAACAATTGCTTCCAAACACCAAACTCAATCAACATCGGTAGAACACGATTCAGATGTCCCATCGTAAATAATTTTTGAGATTCATCATATAAACGATGCGGTGAGACATCACGCAACAATTGCGTCATCTCAGGATTAAATACATCTAAGATCGAAGAATCAATTTGAAAATTTAATTTTGCAGCAAAACGCAAGGCACGTAGCATTCTTACAGGATCTTCTTCGAAACGCTGTGCTGGTTCCCCAAGAAATCGTAATGTACGTGTTTTAATGTCATCAACTGCATGACAAAAATCTAGAACGATGGCTTTACGGGGTTGATAATATAAAGTGTTAATTGAGAAATCACGGCGAGCAAAGTCCTGCTCAATCGTTCCCCAGTTATTATCTCGTAAGATCATACCAGAAGCACTGGTTACTGCTTTTTTAGGCGGTGCGCGAAAGGTCGCAACTTCAATTAATTCTCGACCAGAATAAACATGTGCAAGCTCAAATCGTCGACCAATAATACGGCAACGTCGACCAAAAACCTCTTTAACTTGAGCTGGTGTAGCATTGGTAACTGCGTCAAAATCCTTAGGATTAAGACCAAGCATCATATCGCGAACACCACCACCGACGATATAAGCTTCATAACCTGCTTTAGTGAGGCTATCAATTACATCAAGAATTGAAGGTGGTAGTTGAGTTGTGGACAAACCACATTTTGACGCGCGCAAAGTTTGCAAAAGACACTGTCTCCTACGTCAGGACGTAAATAACATTTTGTCGCTAATCATAGCTCTAACACACACAAAGGGCAATTTATTCTGTTGAAGTTTCAACAGATCAATTGCTCAGATTAGCGACTTTTTCCCTATTGAATCTTAAAGTATGAGCTTTGCTTTATTCTTCTCAAGCAGTTTTGGCCCGATTCCTTTTACATTCATTAATTCATCTATTGTTTTAAAACCACCCTTCTTTTGGCGGTATTCAATGATTGCTTGAGCTTTTTTCTGTCCCACTCCATTCAAAGTTTGTAACTGTTCTAGATTTGCCTGATTCAAACTAATTTTATCTGACTGAATATTTACAGGAGATGAAAGTTGTTTGGTGTTTTGCTGACTAGGTCTTGATAAATAGTAACTATTGTTGGGCTGTTTAGCTAACTGCTGGTCACGCGCTTGCTGTTGAGCTTTCCACTTTTCATAAGATTGATCAAATTGCTGCGCATAACCACTTGTATAACACCCAACCCATAGTAAAATCAGTATAAATAGATTATGTCTGCTGCGTGGCTGCGACAAAATCATGTGTTTTCCCCTCAGTTTTTAATTGTCGTTTTGCTTGCTCCCAGAGTTCATCCATTTCCGCCAAACTCATTTTTTGCAAGTCTTTATTTTGTCGTTGTGCTTGTTGTTCAATATAAGCAAAGCGGCTTCTAAATTTATAAATTGTTGCCAACAATGCCATCTCACTCGACTGCCCAAGTTTACGACCAACGTTGATCAAAGAAAATAGGCAGTCTCCGAATTCTTCTTGTATTTCATCATTTTTTTGATTTCTAATTGCTTGTTGCAACTCTCCCAACTCTTCTTCTAATTTCGCATAAGCATCAGTCACCGTTTCAAAATCAAAACCAAGTTGCGCTGCTTTCTTTTGAACCTCTTGTGCTTGAACCAAGGCTGGAGCATGTTTGATTTCATCTAATCTAGATACACTTTTATCTTTTTTTTCTTGTAGCTTAATTTGCTTCCACAATTCACTTACTTGGTCTGAACTCAAATCTTTAAACTGATCTGCTTGGAAAACATGTGGATGACGACGTATCAACTTTTCACTGATTGCATCTACCACATCGTTAAAATCAAATGCCCCTTTCTCACTAAACATTTGTGATTGAAACACCACTTGCAACAGCAAATCACCCAATTCATTTCGAATCTCATCAATATTGCCCTCACGTATGGCAGCTTCAACCTCATAAGCCTCTTCAATTGCATAACGCGTTAAACTTTCAGGTGTTTGTTGTTGATCCCATGGACATTTTTGTCTTAATTCCTGCATGATCTCTAATAATTTTTCCATGATGACCTCCTCAAACCTAAACCGCTAAATTGTTGCAGCATAAAGCCGCTTGTGCGTAATATACACCCACTCAAGAAATATCAATATAAAGGACAGCAATGCAAGCTAGTGTTTTTATCAGTGGTGCTGCACAAGGAATTGGCGCTGAAATCGCACGTTTATTCCATAAGAATGGCTATAAAGTTGGAATTTATGACATTAACCAAGAACTTGCTGAGCAATTAGCCACTGAGTTAGGTGAGAATGCTAAGGCTGGTTATCTCGATGTCAGCAATTACCATCAATGGCAAATCGCTTTACAAGAATTTAGAAACTGGGCTGGTGAACTCAATATTTTAGTCAATAATGCTGGAATTTTGTATTCTGGGCCATTTGAAAAAACAGATATCCAATCACACCATCGCACCATTGATATCAATATCAAAGGCGTTATAAATGGCTGTCATACGGCTTTAAATCATTTGCAACAGGCAAGATTTGCTCGTGTTATCAATTTATCCTCTGCTTCAGCAATTTATGGTCAAGCAGATTTAGCCTCATATTCCGCAAGTAAATTTGCCGTTCGTGGTTTAACGGAAGCATTAGATGTTGAATGGCAAAAGTACAATATTCGTGTACTTGATGTCATGCCTTTATTCGTTCAAACCAATATGGTGAAGAATATGGATGCAGGTAGTATTCAAAATATCGGCGTTGATTTAACCCCTGCTGATGTTGCCAAACAAATATTACATTTGGCACAACAAAAAGATCATGCTTTAATTCCGACACACACACCTGTAGGCATCAAAACCAAACTGATGTATCAATTGTCGAGTATTAGCCCACAGTTTTTAAATCGACTCACCAATATTTTCTTATCGAAGCGCTGATACAAAAAAGCTGCATTTACATGCAGCTTTTTCTTGATTTAACTTCCTTGAACCAAACGCCTAGCGCTAATAATCCCTGGTTGTTGCTCCAAACGAGCTAATAACCGGGACAATTGCGCCAAACCTTTAACTTCAATCAAGAGTTTCATATTGGCAATACCATCTGCCTCAGAAATCGTATTGACCTGACGAATATTAATTTGGTCTGAGAAAATCACTTGTGTGAGATCTTTCAGTAAACCACGGCGATCATACGCCTCCACCACGATTTGAACACTCTGCCCTCGTGTTGGCTGCATTTCCCAATCCGCCTCAACTGCTCGCTCAGGCTCTTGAGTCGTCATACGAATATAATCAGGACAAGCCACTTTATGGATACTTACACCACGATTTAAAGTGATATAACCACCAATTGACTCACCATGAACAGGTTGACAGCACTGTGCAATATGCAGTTCTACGTTATCCAAACCATCAATCAAAATCCCATGCGCAGATAAAGTATGGCTTGCACGTGGATTCAATGCTGGTTTCAGCACTAATTCAGGCTCATCTTGATCTAGATGCATTTGACGATTAACTTGATTAATCAATGCATGTAGACTGATATCACCACTCACCAAAGCCACTAAAATGTCATCACCAGATTTCAAGTTAAAATGTGATGAATAATCTTTTAGATCAATACTCTTTGGATGAATCGCTAAACGCGCCAACTCTTTATTGAGTAACTCACGTCCAACTTCAATATTTTTACTACGATCTTGCTGTCTAAACCAGTGACGTAACTTATCTCTTGCTCGAGCGGTTTTAATATAACCTAAAGAATTAACCAACCAGTCACGATTAGGTTCACGATCTTTTTTAGTTAAAATTTCAACTTGCTCACCTGTTTTCAAGGTATAGGTAAGAGGAACATAACGCTGGTTAACACGTGCAGCATAACACTTGTTACCGACTTCAGTGTGCACATGGTAAGCAAAATCTAAAACAGTCGAACCACGGGGTAATTCTTTAATATCCCCATCACGACTGAACACATAAATCTTTTCAAAATTTTCAAAATCTTGAATATGATCAATACCATTAGACTCATCATCTTCGGCATGTGGTGTTGTTTCAGTACGTTCTTGGTAATGTTCAAGCACTGCACGCAAAGAGTGTAAGCGATCATTAAATGAATGATCGGTATTCTTCGCACCTTCTTTATAGTTAAAGTGCGAACATACGCCTAATTCTGCCTCATTGTGCATTTCAAACGTACGGATTTGTACTTCAAGTGACTTATTCTCAGCAATCACAGCCGTATGCAAAGAGCGATAGCCATTTGCCTTAGGATTGGTTACATAATCATCAAACTGATTTGGAATATGACGCCACAACTGATGCACAATACCCAAAGCGTGATAGCAGTCAGGAACTCCCTTAACCAAAACTCGAACAGCACGAATATCATATAACTGATCAAAGCTAAGGTTCTTGCTTTTCATTTTGCGATAAATCGAATAAATGTGTTTTACTCGACCACTAATTTCAGCTTGGATATCATGCTCTGCCAATTCAGTTTTGAGTTTATCAATCACGAATTGGATATATTGTTCGCGCTCTAAACGCTTTTCATTCAACAAAGAAGCAATTTCTTTGTATCGCTCTGGCGCTAAATATCGGAATGCAAGATCTTCAAGTTCCCACTTGAGTTGAGCAATCCCTAGACGATGCGCTAAAGGCGAATAAATCGTTAGAATTTCTCGTGCGACACGCTCTTGACGCTCTTTACTTGCAGTCGCCAATTCACGTAAGGCATAAGTACGCTCAGCAAGCTTAATCAGTACAACACGAACGTCTTCCGTCACTGAGATCAGCATTTTATAAATGCCACTCAGGTGTTCGCGCTGATTATTATTAAAATGATCTTCTAAACGTTTATTTTTTTCGATCAACTCAGAGAGCTTACCCATTGCAAGCGTACCTTTTACAAGGCTCAACACTTGCTCTCCAAATTGTTGTTGAATATCTTCTAAAGTAATCAGACCTTCACGTACACTACGATATAAGACAGCTGCCGAAAGCGTATCTTCATCAACATGTAAGTGTGCCAAAATATCCGCCATACCAATACCTGTACTAAAGGTATTGCTACGATGATTCACCGTTGTTTCTAACTCTTTTTCTAAGGTAAGTTGCGCAACTTTTTGTAGTTGCTTTAACTCTGCCCCACCCAAGATATCGCGCACTCGATCTAACCATGAGACTAGACCACTTTGCGCTTCAGCGGCATGTTCTACAGTCGTTTCCTCTGACAACTCGTGAAGTCGTCCAGGTAACTGCTCACGTACTGTGACCATACCATTCTCCTCTGGATATGTAACTCATTTTCTAATCGTTTATCTCTTGGGTCTTTTCAAGCTGTTCAATTTTTTCAAATAAGGCAATTGACTCAACATGTTCAGTATGGGTAAACATGTCCATCACTGCCGCTTTTTTAAGTTGATAGCCATATTGTGCCAGTACACCTGCATCCCTTGCCAGTGTCGAAGGATTACATGAAACATAAACGATTCTTTTCGCTCCAAAATTAGGTACGTATTGCATAACCTCATAAGCACCTGATCGTGGAGGATCAATTAATAATGCATCAAATCCTTGCTTTGCCCAAGAATGATGCGAAAAGTCTTTTGTTAAATCTTGTGAAAAGAAGCTGGCTTGAGTCAAATAATTTGCTTGCGCATTTTCAGTTGCTCGTTTAACCATCTCATCACTTGCTTCAACACCGATGACTCGACCCGTTTCACCCACACAGCGTGCTAAAGGTAAAGAGAAATTACCTAACCCACAAAACAGATCAAGTACTCGCTCACCCTCTTTCAAATTAAGCAATTCACATGCCAACTGAACCATACGCGCATTCACATGGCTATTCACTTGAGTAAAATCTAAAGGCGAAAATGCAAACTTCACCTTAAAATCCTCAAGACTATAATGTAAACGCATAGGTGCATATTCATCGTCAACTCGATGCAAACTGTCTATACCTTTTGATTGAAAGTATAACTGCCATCCCTTGAGTAACGTAAATTGACGCAATTGGTTGACATCCGACACATTTAATTCATCCAAGTGACGAATTAATAACGCGACCTCATCATCACCCATCGCCAATTCTATATGACCGATGTGGGCTTTGCCTGTTAGACTTTCGAGTAAAGTTTTTAGTTCTACCAACGCATCTGACAAAACCTGATCTAAGACTTTGCATTGCTGTATATCAGTCAAATGGTTGCTGTGATGCTCTCGAAACCCCATCACTAGTCGATTTTGTTTTGGAATATATCGCACGCCAATGCGAGCACGGCGACGATAATCTGTTTTGACCGAACGAATTGGAGCTAACCATTCTTCTGGTTGTAAACCGGCAAAATGTTCTAAATGTGACTTCAATACATTTTGCTTTAACACTATCTGTTGATCTGGATGAATATGTTGCAAACTACATCCACCACACACACCAAAATGTGCGCACACAGGTGCAACTCGTTGCTCCGAAGCATCACTTTCTAGTGTGATCATTTCCGCTTCTTCTAAACGTGTGGTTTGGTTGGTAATTTTTGCTTTTACCGTCTCACCCACCAGAGCATAACGAATAAACACTTTCTTACCATGCTTTTCTTTAGGATGGTCAGGATGTGTTCCATAGTGCGCTATACCACGCCCTTCGTGTGAAAAAGCTTCAATATCGAAGGTGTAAATCGGATGGTGAAAGGGACGTTTTTTTGCTTTATGCTTCAAAAGATCAACCTAATTTTTTTGCGCAAACGTATCTGCGGTGAATACAGTATATTGCGATGTCTGCTGCCATACCTGTAAAAATTCTGTCTGTTGCGTTTGAGTTTGTAAATAATCAATAGTTGATTGAATCAACTGTTGATGATCAAGTCGATTTAATTGACCTTTCAACAATAACCAACGCAAATAAACCAACCATGTATTTAAGACATCGCCTTCGCAATAACTGGTCAGTTTCAACCACTGTGCCGAGCGCACATACTCTGGTACATGATATCCTGATTCACCACGCTTGCCTGGGAAGCCAAGTAAACAGGCAATATCATCAAGCTTCTGGAAATTGCGACCATTAAACATCGCCATCACATCCATCAAATCTACATGACGCTGGTGATAACGATTTTGGTAGTTATTATACCGCTTCTGGTTATCAATTTCGCCTTGATCAAATAAACTTGGAGCAGATAAACCATGATACATCGCCCTAAATAAAATAACGGGCAAATCAAACTGCGAACCATTCCAACTGATCAACGTAGGCTGTTTTTTATCAAAAATTGATAAAAATTTAGTTAACATTTCTGCTTCGGAGTTATTTTCCTGACTAAACGAAAAAAGTCGAAACCCTTTTTCATCAATCCATAATCCTGAAATACAAACGATCTCATGTAATGGAAGTCGCTGAAAATCCATACCAGATTCTTGACGACGAATTTTTGTAAGCGCTTGCTCCGCATCCGTATCAGGTAAATCTAAATGATAAAGATGGGCCCCTGCCTTTAGATCAGTGAGTGTTTCAATATCAAAAACTAAAATTGGAAAACGTAAGTTCATCGGAATCTCGCTCAATCCCTCCCAACCTCTCCTTTGCAAAGAGAGGGGCTAGGCGGAGATTTTAATCTTGTACGGAGAATAATCCCGTTGATAAGTAACGATCACCGCGATCACAGATAATACATACAATCACTGCGTCAGGATTTTCTTCTGCGATTTTAATAGATGCCCACACTGCACCACCCGATGATGTACCAGCACTGATACCTTCATGGCGGGCGAGCTTACGCATAGTTCGCTCAGCTTCAATTTGTGGAATATCAATAATACGATCAACACGACTACGATCAAAAATAGTTGGTAAGTACTCTTCTGGCCAACGACGGATTCCAGCAATACTTGAACCATCAGACGGCTGTAGGCCTACAATTTGAATATCAGGATTTTGTTCTTTTAAATATTTGGAAACACCCATGATGGTACCCGTAGTTCCCATTGAGCTTACAAAATGGGTGATTTTCCCACCTGTTTGTTTCCAAATTTCAGGACCTGTCGTGAGATAATGTGCTTCAACGTTATCTGGATTACCAAACTGGTTCAGCACCAAGCCCTTACCTTCAGCTTGCATTTGCATCGCGAGATCACGAGCACCTTCCATACCTTGTTTCTGAGTCACTTCAATTAACTCAGCACCATACGCAGACATTGCATCTTTACGCTCTTGGCTCATATTGTTTGGCATGATCAGTTTCATTTTATAGCCGCGCATTGCCGCAACCATCGCAAGTGCAATACCTGTGTTTCCACTGGTTGCCTCAATCAAAGTATCACCAGGCTTAATTTTTCCACGCTTTTCAGCTTGGATAATCATGTTATAAGCAGGACGGTCTTTCACTGATCCAGCAGGATTGTTGCCTTCTAATTTTGCTAATACTGTGGCTTGAGTATGACTCGCTAAACGCTGTAAACGCACCAAGGGGCTTTTACCGACATAATAATCCAGTAAAAATTCTTCTGCTAAAAAATCAGTTTGCGTATTCGTCATGATCGACACCGATATTAAGGTGGCGACTATTGTATGAAAAAAACCAAAATACTGCACCTTTTCAATATGCTTTTTATTGGCTGGTAAATGCCTCGCTTTTCTCAAAGCATGATAAGATGTTTCGCAGAATGATAAATCTGACCGCACTATGTCAAATTTCAATAAAACCCTATCAAAGCGTTTACGGCTGAATCATGCTTACGGACAGTTGATCGCACTGATTTTAGTGCCGATTGCGGTATTGACCAGCGTTGGAATTTTTTGGGTCTTATCAGAAACGACGAACTCAGCAAAACAACAACAACGTTCAGATGCTTCTGCAATCTTAGCTCGATATCATCAAACTGCCGCAGATTTACTGCGACTGGTGCAAGAACGTCCTGATCAATATTATCGTGCTCAAAACATCATGCAAAAGATGTTTAATGAGAAGAACTTACAACGAGCCGTTTTGATTGATAATCAAGGACAAACCTATCTTAGCGTCGGCTATCAAAACAATCGTTTCTGGCCAACTTTCCCAAATAACAGTAATTTTTTTGGACCAATACAACACAATCACAACAGTATTTACGGTACAAAAATTAAAAGTGATGCTACCAATCCAGTTTGGTTGATGGTTGAGCTCGATAATCATCCTCTAGAACTGGCTCGCTATAAGATTTTATTATCACTAGTCGTAACAGGTCTGATCACCTTACTCATTCTATTGTTCTGCTTAAATGTATTTTCACGACGTTGGTTAGCTCCACTGTATGAAATACGGATGCAAATGCAACGCTTAAATGCAGATACATTAGATCAACATATTGTAGTGAACAGTACTGGTGAGCTACGTTTATTGCAGCGAGATATAGCCAACGTTGTTAAACGCCTACACTTCAGTTTCTTGGAACTTAAAGAACATACTGAACAGACAGAAGAAGATTTACGCCGCACCTTAGATACCTTAGAAGTCCAAAACATTACCTATCGTCAGGCACGTGACCAAGCAATTTCATCAAATCAATCAAAATCTGTTTTCCTTGCCAATATCAGCCATGAGCTGAGAACACCACTAAATAGTATTGATGGTTTTATTCATTTATTACTCCGCCAACAAAATTTGAGTAATGAACAAAACCTGTATCTTCAGACTATACGCAAGTCATCTGCACATCTATTGGCACTCATTAATGACGTACTGGACTTTTCTAAAATTGATGCAGGAAAACTAGAACTCGAAACTGCACCTTTTGACCTAGAAGAAGCTATTTTTGATGTTATGGATATGCTTTCGCCTTTGGCTGCACAAAAGCATATCAACATGGCGTTCTACTATGCTGAAAATATCCCACAACACGTTGTAGGCGATGCATTACGCTTTAAACAAATTCTGACTAACCTCATCTCAAATGCAATCAAATTCACCCCCGATGGCGAAATCATCGTGCGCGTTCGAATGGAGGATGATGAAATTGGTCAATGTTTACTACATTTCAGTGTTCAAGATAGCGGGATTGGTCTAAGTGGGACCGATCGTAAAAAATTATTTGAATCATTCTCGCAAGGTGATGCATCCGTCACGCGACAATTTGGTGGTACAGGTCTTGGGTTAGCAATTTCCAAACAATTAGTACACTTAATGCATGGTCACATCGGCTTCGAAGACAATCAAGAACGCGCACCGACAGAAAAAGGATCAACCTTTTGGTTCACGGCGCTGTTTAAAGTTGAAGAGCAAGATGAATATGTTGAGCATCCACACTTTGAGCACTTGCAAGTGGTGTCTTATCTCGCTCACCCTGCAACAGCAAGTGTTTTACGTTCATATTTAGAAAACTACCATGTCTCACATATTGAAACCCAATCAATTCTGGATCTATTCAGTCGCTTAAATCATTTAAGCCAACAAGATAATACATGGCTGATCGTTGATCACAGTGGCGATACAGAAGCATTGCTCAAAGAAATCCGTCAACGTTATAGCGGCAATTTAGCTGTGTACGGATATCAAATGAGCCTTGAACCAAATATGCTCAATGAATACCGCGCTCGACCACTTTATCAGCCATTGAGTCGTCGTGAACTTGTACAGCTCCTGAGCAACCAACCGATCTTCGAACAAGAACCTGAAGACTTTAATGGTCAAGGCTTGCATGTTTTAGCCGTTGATGACCACTTACCAAACCTCATCGTTCTTGAAGCCTTACTTGGTGAGTTAAATGTCACCACAACCAAAGCATTGAGTGGTCAAAAAGCTATTGACCTGATTCAAGAACGCATCGAGCAAAAACTTCCGCCTTTTGATCTTGTTTTCATGGACATTCAAATGCCTGTGATGTCAGGAATTGATACCACGAGAGCGATTCGCTCATTAGAATCAACCTTAGATTCAGGTATGCAGCTCCCAATCATTGCTCTTACAGCACACGCTTTAGCGGATGAAAAACAAAAGCTACTCAAAGTGGGTATGAATGATTACGTCACCAAACCTATTCAAATGGAACAAATCATTCAAATCCTTACCCATTGGACAAAGAATAATTTTAGTTCTCAAACTCAAGTGAATGAGCAGAAACGTCCTGTTGAATCGATTGACCCGCAAATTCTAAATTGGCAACAAAGCATTCAACTTGCCGCGAATAAAGAAGATCTCGCTCAAGACCTACTCAACATGTTAGTCGATAGCTTTGATACTGAACTAGCAGAAATGCAGCAGTTAATCGAACTTGAAGATTTCCCTCAGCTGGAACATGTCTTGCACCGCTTATATGGTGCAACACGTTATGTTGGCACACCTAACCTGCAACGTGTTTCTGGTGAATTTGAGCAATTTATTTCGACACTGCGAAAGGAGCGTAGAAAAGCGGATGATGCATTTATTCGTGAAACAAAACATCGCTTTAATGAACTTAACATGGCAATCGAACAAGTCAAGCTAGCTGCTAATCTGGTTTTACACTCTCATGACATTTAGCGTGACTGTTGTGTCATGTTTCCACTCTGGGACTCATGCTATGCTGACTTATCGCACACAATAAGAGTTAAGCAAATGTCGCTTTTACGTATTGAGAAAAACAACGGAATTGCAACGGTTTATCTAAACCGCCCAGACAAACGTAATGCTATGAGTTTTGCATTATTAAAAGAACTTGTTTCCACTGCAAAAAAAATCGAAAAAGATCGCTCGATTCGTTGTGTCATTTTGACAGGTGAAGCACATGTCTTCAGTGCTGGGATTGACTTATCCGACCTGAACAATCCCAAAAATACGGCATTTGCAGCGTGGGAACTGATCAAGCCAGGGCAAAGCTTATTCCAAAAAGCATTTCTTATTTGGCAAAATCTTCCGATCCCAGTCATTGCTGCGATTGAGGGATATTGTTTTGGTGCAGGAATGCAGCTTGCTCTTGCCGCAGATATTCGTATTGCAACACCTAACACCCAAATGTCTATTATGGAAAGTCGTTGGGGATTAGTACCAGACATGGGTTTAACGCGTTCATTAAAAGGTTTGATCGGTGTTGATTTGGCGAAAGAACTCACACTCACTGCACGTATCTTTGATGCAGAATATGCAAAAAATATCGGTTTAGTGACTCATCTTGATCAAGATCCTTTAGCAAAAGCACATGTGATTGCTCAAGAAATGCTGCAACGCTCACCAGATGCATTAATGGCAGCAAAACGAGTGCTCGACGCCATGGAGCACCAACCAGAAAAAGCATTACGCCTTGAAAAATTATGGCAACTCAAACTGTTATTAGGTAAAAATAGTGCCCTCGCTCGTAAGAAAGATAAGAACCCTGAAGTTCAATTCTTACCTCGTCAATACAAGTAATTATGATCTGAGTATTTTCACATGCATGTTAATCAGCAAACACCAATCGCATTCTTAGGAATGGGGTTAATGGGAACGCGTATGGCAATCCGATTACTCCAAGCAGGTTATAAAGTCGCTGTTTGGAATCGAAGTCCACATGCATGTGATTCAATCATTCAACAAGGTGCGATTGCACTCGACTTAGAACAAATAAATGAATATCCCGTTATTCTAATCTGTTTGGCTGATGACTCTGCCGTCGAAAGTGTTTTCAGCAAAATTCAACCTCATTTAACCTCAGGACAGATTCTTGTCGATTTCTCAAGCTTGTCTGTCTCAGCAACACAAAATTTAGCTCGGGCTGCTCAAGAAAAAAACCTAACATGGATTGACTCACCCGTTTCAGGTGGGACTGCAGGCGCTGAACAAGGGACACTGGTCATCTTTGCAGGTGGAGATGAACAAACCATCCAGCAACTTGCTCCGATATATCAAGTATTATCACAACGTGTTACGCGCATGGGGGCATCTGGCACTGGTCAAGCAACAAAAATATGTAATCAATTAATCGTTGCTGCAAATAGCACCTTGATTGCAGAAGCTGTCGCTTTAGCAGACCAAGCAGGTGTTGACACCCAACTACTTGCCCCTGCTCTTGCAGGCGGTTTCGCCGACTCCAAACCATTTCAAATACTTGCACCACGAATGGCAACTCATACATTCGAACCCGTGCAATGGAAAGTGCAAACTTTATCAAAAGATTTAAATAATGCGCTAAAACTAGCTCAAAGTTTTAACTTAACAATACCTGTTGCACAAAAAGCTCTATTACAGTTACAAGCTCACCAAGAAAATGGCTTTGCTGAGAAGGATTTAGCGACTATTATTCAATATATAGAACAATAAAGTATTAATTCAAGGAGATTGAACATGAGCCGACTTGCAGTCAATTTATCCATGATTTTTACTGAAGTACCTTTGATAGAACGATTCGAACTCGCTCGAAATCATGGTTTTCAACATGTTGAAATTCAATTCCCATACGAATTAGACATCCTAGACATTCAAACTCAGCTTGAACAACATGGGTTATCACTTTGCTTAATTAATGTTCCAGCTGGGGATCTTATGCAAGGTGGTGATGGTCTTGCAGGGGTGCCAGGTCAGGAAATCGCTTTTCATCACGCACTTGAATTAGCCATCAAATATGCAAAAGCACTCAAGGTACCAAGTGTCAATATTTTGGCAGGTAAGCAACCTTTGGATGCAGACCTTTTACCTTGCCTAAACACATTATCAAGCAACTTAAAACTTGCATGCCATATGCTGACAGAACAAGGTATTACTCCTGTATTTGAAATGATTAACGGGACCGACATGCCCCGCTTTCTCGTTCAAAATATTGCTCAAGCCCAAGAAATGTTAGAAGCAGTAAATCACCCTGCGCTTAAAATGCAATACGATTGCTATCATATGGCAATGATGGGGGAAGATGTTCTAGCAGGATTGCAGGAAAATATTGATCTTATTGGACATATTCAATTTGCAGATTGTCCACATCGACATGAACCCGATACAGGTAGTATTGTCTACAAGCCTATTTTCGATTGGTTACTTCAGAGTGACTACAAAGGCTACATTGGGGCTGAATACAGACCAAAAGATCAATCAGATCAATCATTTGGATGGAAAAAAAAATACTTCTCCAATGATGTGAATACATAAACTGTTACGGCTAAAATTTGAATTTTTTAGAGAAAAACGGTATATTTGACAATGAGCAATTGTCAGGAAAATATACCCTCTATGAATTTAGAACCATCGCCCAGCGCTTCTAATTCTCACGACCTAAAAATCCAACCATCTAATAAAGATGTACAAGCTTGTCTAAAAGTTGTACATGAAGCCCTTGCAGATGTAAAAGCCAAAGATATTTTAGAACTTGATGTAAGTTCAATCAGTAATGTTGCCGATGCAATTGTAATTGCAAGCGGTACTTCTACTCGTCATGTTAAAGCCCTTGCTGATAATGTTGCTGATGAAGCACGTAAAGCAGGTTTCCGCCCACTCGGCGTCGAAGGCGAACGAGATGCTGAATGGATCCTTATCGATCTAGGTTATGTCGTTGTACATGTAATGTTACCTACTGCCCGTAAGTTTTATGATCTCGAAAGCCTATGGCGCACTCCTGAAACAGTAGCTTAAAGCTCAAAAAAGCGACCTTAGTAGGTCGCTTTTTTATATCTATAATAACGATGCGAGATTCACTTCAGTATAATTCTGTTTGATTTCTTGCCGTATTGCAGCATAAAGCTGATCTGCTTTAATCGGACCGTAAAAATCACAATAAATCGCATATAGCACAGTTAACATATCAGCATAATGTTGCTGTGAAATTTGCTTTAATGACTCCTGCTCTGCACCCAGAAGATAAAAATATCCAGCAAGTAATCGATGCTTCTTCATGCTTTTCTGTATTTCTTCCACAAACTCTAGATAATCATCTCGTATCACACCCTTTAATACAGCCATCACGAAATCATAAAACACCTGAAAAAGCGCATTATTATTTTCATTAATTTGAATACTAGGCTGTGTGTTGGATACTTTTTTATCTTTTACTTTAAGATGTTGCTGCTTCTCTAATATTGAGATTTCGTATAGAACTTGACGCAACATTTCTTTGCGCTGCATACGCAATTCATCATTTGAACAAATTTCACTGAGAAATCGATTCAAAACAAATGATGGCTGATGCCCATATTCACGCTCCCAATAACTTAAAGCACGCTGCAAAACAGACTCAGGTAAAAACTGAGATAAGCCTTTTTCGATTGCTAATCTCTTTTGCTCAATCGTTAATTCAGCCATAAATACAGCTCCTATTAATGACGATGCGTAATATTGTCAGCATCAAAGGTTAAATCCCTTTGAAACTCTGGGTATGAAAGCTCCGCGTGCTCGGTATAATCCAGGCCTCGTTGTTCATGTTGCTGAGACACTCTCAAACCTCCAAGAACTTTGTCCAAAATCTTAAATACCAGCAATGCCAAACCAAATCCCCAAACGAACGCAGCAAAAATCCCTATGATCTGAACATACATCACATTTGCATCAAAAAGATTAGTTTCCAAAAATGCACCAGCAGCCAATGTACCCCAAGCACCACATACGCCATGAACTGCAACCGCATCTACAACATCATCCAACTGCATTTTGACAAGAAGTTGTGGCACAAAGCTAATCAATATACCTGCGCCAACACCTGTCATAATTGCGAAAATTGGCGACATCGTGGCACAACCAGCAGTGATCGCGACCAACCCCGCCAGCGAAGCATTAATGGTATTGCGTATTAATACAGCTTTAGATCGGATCAATGCCAAAATCATATAAGTTGAAGCTGCTGCACATGCTGCTAAATGTGTATTCAACGCAATACGACCAATACTGACATTTGCTGAAACAGTTGAAGCAGCATTAAAACCAAACCAAGCAAACCACAAAATAAACCCACCTAGCGCAACTAGAGGTAAATTATGTCCAGCTAAAAAATGGCTTTGTCCTTTACGCCCAAATCGCCCTAAACGAGGACCAAGGACAATAATTCCTGCAAGAGCCACCCAACCACCGATAGAATGCACAACTGTAGAACCTGCAAAATCAATAAAGCCCATGGCTTTAAGCCAACCATCTCCCCCAAACAAACCACCCCACGCCCAACTGCCAAAAACTGGATAAATCACACCACTCACAAAAATGGCACTTACTACATAGGCAACAAAATGGATACGCTCTGCCATTGCTCCACTCGCAATGGTTGTCGCTGTCGCAGCAAACATCATTTGGAAGAAAAGCAAGTTCCAGTGCCAATCATCCATCTGATCTGGCATAAAGTGGCTCAATCCAATCCATCCTGATTGATTTAAGCCAAACATTAATCCAAATCCAAACAACCAAAATACTAAGCCCCCGATACAGGTATCCATATAGTTCTTCATCAGTACATTGACTGTATTTTTACTACGCACTGACCCACTTTCGATCAATGCAAATCCTGCCTGCATGAAAAACACCAAGATCCCCCCAATAACCACCCAAACACTATCGAGTGAAATACGAATTTCTTGAATATTCGGTGCTGTTGACGCGGATACTGATGTTGAGAGAAATATTAAAAATGTAGAAATCAAAATTATATTTTTCATTAAATTCCCCTTAAAAGATCATTCAATCCAATGCAAGGAGAATGCCAAGATAAACATATATTTCTTTTTATATTTTCAAGTATTTATATTTATTCAATGTAAAAAAATAAAAACTTAGATATGCCATAGATATCTTGTAGAAATCACATTGAATATCAGTCTCTTCATTGACAAATACGTATCTCAAATAAATATGAATCACCTTACGCATAAAATTGACATGACAAATTGTCAAAATTAAAGCAATATAACAATGCTTTAAAGTTTTAGAAATATAAGTATTACTGGAGCATAGGAATGAAAATTTTAATTACAGGTGCGAATACTGGGATTGGTTTCGCTACCGCTGAACAACTTGTGAAAAATGGACAACATGTCATTTTGGCTTGTCGTAACCCTCTAAAGGCACAGGCTGCACTGAAAAAGTTACGTGCATTAGACCAAGGGCAAGTGGATTTTATTTCTTTAGATTTAAATAGCCTAGAACATACACGAAAAGCAGCGGATGAAATTTCGGATCGTTATGGTGATTTAGATGTATTAATTAATAATGCAGGATTGTTTGCTAAGACCAAACAACTCACTCAAGATGGCTTTGAACAACAATTTGGTGTGAATTATCTCGGTCACTTCCTGTTTACCCAAAAGCTTCTCCCAGTTTTAGAAAAAGCACCTAAAGCCCGCATCATCCACCTTGCTTCAATTGCACATTGGGCAGGTTCAATCAAACCTAATAAATTTCGCGCAGAAGGTTTTTACAATCCGCTGTTTTATTATGGGCAATCTAAGTTAGCGAATCTTTTATTCAGTAATGCTTTAGCTGAACGTATGGCGAATAGCACCATTACCAATAATGCTTTGCATCCAGGTGGCGTTGCATCAGACATCTATCGCGAACTACCAAAACCTGTTTATGAAGTTATGAAAATCGGCTTAGTCCCCACTTCTGTTCCAGCTAAGTTAATTACAGATATGGCGATTGCAGATCATTGGGCAAATCGTAATGGTGAATATGTCAGTGCACATATGCCAGACTGGAAATCACCACACGCAAAAAATCAACAACTCGCTCGTGAACTCTATGATCAATCCATGGATCTTGTAGAAGGTTTTCTTTAATTGATGAGAACGAAATAAAAAAGCCACCCGAGGGTGGCTTTTACAATCTTGAGCGAGGTCAGATTAGTGACCACCACCATTGATTGCTTTCGTCATATCTTCAACAACTTTCTTCGCATCACCGAAGATCATCATTGTTTTTTCATTGTAGAACAAGTCATTGTCTAAGCCAGCATAACCTGTTGCCATAGAACGTTTGATCACCATGATTGTACGAGCTTTGTGAGCTTCAAGAATCGGCATACCATAGATTGGTGAACTTGGATCATCTTTCGCTGCAGGGTTAACTACGTCGTTCGCACCGATTACAAGTACTACATCAGTTGCTGGGAAGTCTGAGTTGATCTCATCCATCTCTAAGATGTCTTCATACGCAACATCAGCTTCAGCAAGTAATACGTTCATGTGACCAGGCATACGACCAGCAACTGGGTGAATCGCAAAACGTACTGTTACGCCTTGTTCTTTTAAGATTTCACATAATTCTTTAACTGCATTCTGTGCACGACCTTGCGCCATACCATAACCAGGTACAATCACAACGCTGTCAGCATTTGACATCAAGAAACCTGCGTCATCTGCTGAACCAGAACGATAGTTACGTTGAACTTGTTCGCCTTTGTCCGCTGTAGCAACTGCTGCACCACCCATCGCACCACCAAACAATACGTTGATGATTGAACGGTTCATCGCCTTACACATGATGTAAGAAAGAATCGCACCAGAAGAACCTACAAGTGAACCAGCAACGATTAACATATTGTTTTCTAGTGTGAAACCAATACCAGCTGCAGCCCAACCAGAGAATGAGTTAAGAAGCGATACCACAACTGGCATATCACCGCCACCAACTGGCGCAATCCAAACCCAACCAAATGCAAGTGCAAGTGCTGTCATCGCCCAGAAAGCAGTCATGTTATTCGTCAAGAAGAACATAATGCCTGCCGCAAGCATTGCAGCAAAGATAAGCGCTTGAACAGGTTTAACCCATGCACCAGAAATCGTTTTTGCCCATTTCTTAGCAGCTAATTTACCGTAAGCAAATACTGATGCTGTAAATGTAATCGCACCAACGAAACAACCTACAAACAATTCAAATAAATGAACTTTGCTCATATGAGCATGCTGTACGCCAGCAGCAGTTAAAGCAGTTTCATTTTCAGCAAATAATGCTGTTAATTGATTGTTGTGTAAAATCGCAGCAATCGCAATTAATACCGCAGCCAAACCAACCAATGAGTGCATTAAAGCAACTGTTTCAGGCATTTGTGTCATCGGAACAGTTCGCGCACGAGCGATACCAACCACACCACCAAGTACCATCGCACCAACGATCATCCAAACAACTGGATGCTCTGCAACAAAGAATGTTGTCACTACAGCAATCGCCATAGCGATCATGCCGTAACGGTTACCTGCGATTGCAGTTTTAGGACCTGACAAACCACGCAAAGTTAAGATAAAAAGGACGGCACCAATCAGGTAGAACCAATCCGCATAGTCTCGAATAAATTCCATCTATTAGCCCTCTTTTTTCTTTTGCTTCGGCTTGAACATTTCAAGCATACGAGCAGTTACAGCGAAGCCACCAAAAATGTTGATACTTGCCAAGAACACAGCAATTGCACCCAAGATGCTCACAACGTTTACGCTTTGGAAAGCTACATTTGCTTCAACACCAATCACAGGCATACCCACGGTTTGGATCATTGCCCCAACGATAATGATTGAAGACAATGCGTTCGTTACCGCCATAAGTGGTGTATGTAACGCAGGTGTTACTCCCCAAACTACGTAGTAACCTACGAAGATGGCAAGGACGAAAATTGTAATCGTTTCAACCATGAGAACTCTCCTTAACCGCGCTTGAGCAGTACTTGACCGCCATGAGTCACGAGTAACGCTTTTTGGATTTCATCTTCTTGATTGATCGCAAAGTTTTTGTCTTTGTCGAATAATGTTTCAAGGAAGTTGAAAACGTTACGTGCATACAATGCAGATGCTTCTGTTGCAACTGTGCCTGGAATATTTGGGATACCCAAAATTTTCACGCCATTTTCAGTAACAACAGTCTCGCCTTCTTTAGAACCTTCAACGTTACCACCAGTTTCAACAGCCATATCTAAGATGACAGAACCTGGTTTCATTTTGGCAACAGTTTCAGCTTTGATCAGACGTGGAGCATTACGACCTGGAATCAATGCAGTCGTGATTACGATGTCAGCATTTGATACAGCTTTATCTACAATCGCAGCTTGATCTTTGATGTATTGCTCACCAGGCTGCCAACCGTATCCGCTTTTCGCAGCTTCAGCAGCACGTTGTTTTTCTTCATCGGACATTGGTACGTCTAACCATTTACCGCCTAAAGACTCAACCTGCTCTTTTGCTGTTGGACGTAAGTCTGTTGCTTCTACAACTGCACCTAAACGTTTTGCAGTCGCAATGGCTTGAAGACCTGCAACACCAACACCCATGATCACAACACGTGCAGGTTTTACGGTACCCGCAGCAGTCATTAACATTGGGAACATACGTTGATATTCAGCCGCTGCTAACAATACAGATTTATAACCTGCCAAGTTTGCTTGTGAAGAAAGTACATCCATGTTTTGTGCACGTGAAAGTGTACGTGGAAGTAACTCTAATGCAAAAGCAGACACTTGCTGAGTAGCAAACTGGTCTAATTCTGGATTGCGGTAAGGGTCAAACATTGCTACTACAGTAGTGTTAGCCGCAAGCTTTTGAATCTCGTCACCTTTCGGAGCACGTACTTTCAAAATAATTTGGCTACCTGTATATGCATCGTCCGTAATGGTTGCGCCAACTTGTTCATAAGCACTGTCAATATACGCAGCTTTAACACCAGCACCACGTTCAATGACAACGCTATGACCTGCGTTAATCAACTTCTTTACTGTCTCAGGTGTAGCAGCTACACGACTTTCACCGACGACAGTTTCGGTTGGGATTCCGATCTGCATGAGCGTTCCTCAAGCTAGTTTTTCTTAAGTAAACATCGCTGATAGCAATGTTTCCCCCAGGAGTATTCTTTATAGAATTTTGGATTCTAATGGAAGTTTTTTAAAATTCCACCCAATATTTATTTAATAAATACCTATATTTTGAACTGATGATTCATATTTGCATTTAAACCTTGTATGCTCAGCACGTTTGTCTTCCCGTTAAGCAATGATTCAAATTTATACAAACAAAATAATTCGATTTGATTATTATCAATACAGCTCAATTCTTGCCTAAGCTTTTATTGATATAAAAGCCTGTATAGCGATATCTCATAAATAAACTAAAATCCGCTCTCACTATCTCTGATACATAAATATCACAGCTCATCTCTGAATGATTCGATTTGCTTATGTACGTATCAATTGATTAGGTCAATTTGCATCTTAATCATGCATTTAATTATAAGGATTGGCTTCTTTAAAAGTTTTACTGGTTTTAAATGCGACTTTTCTATCAATTTATCTGATAACAACAGCTTATTTCGCTTTCACTTGATTCATTTTTCTTAAGATTGGGTTGATCTCACTATGCAAAAAAAGATTGGAAAACTAAAAAAGAAATGTAAAAAGTTTAAATGGCATTTTCTCAAGTGATATTTATGGGAGATTGTCTTACTAAAAGCACCATATTGCACAATTTTAGTGCAAAAATAGACATTATGTTGAATTATCAATGTCATCTTGATTCATCAAAAACAAAATTTTTTGAAAATGTGCTCCCATTGCTTCTTCAGCAAGACAATCGTCAGGGTTTCGTAAAGGACATTGTTCCAGAGATAAGCACCCACATCCAATACATTGATCTAACTGCTGTCGCAATTGGAGTAACATCATAATTTGTTGATCCAGTTGTCCTTGCCACTGTTGAGACATGATTTGCCAATCTTTTTTTGTCGCACTGCGATGTTTAGGTAAAGTTTCGAAGGTTTGCTTGATTTGTTGTAATGATATTCCAACTTACTGCGCTGTTTTAATAATAGCAATACGTCTCAGCATTGCCCTTTGATAACGACGCTGATTACCTGTCGTTCGTATCCCCCAAATTAATTCTTTTTCCTCATAAAAGCGAATGGCTGGAACACCTACACCGCTTCGTTTTGCAAGCTCACCTATCGTTAGCCAACTTGGAGATTGTTGTTTTTTCAAAATCTGCTTGACCTCTAGTTAACTTGAGCTTTGATACTAACATTTTTAGAATTTCTACGAACGGTTTAGTCATGAAAGATTCAGATTCTCTCGCATTCAAACTCATTAATCCAAATGGGCTGTATGATCCTAGCCTAAATGGATATAGTCACATTCCTGTCGTTCAGCCTAATATGAAGATCATTCATATCTCAGGGCAAGGCGGAGAAAATAATAAAGGTGAACTTTCACAGAATTTTGACCAACAGGTACAACAAGTCTTTTATAATATTCAAACAGCACTCAATTCAGTACAAGCACAGCTCAAAGATATTGCTGTTTTGCGCGTGTTAATTGTCAATCACAATGCTGAAAAACTACATTTGCTCACACAGACTATCCAACACTTTTGGAGAAATGCTGCATTTCCTGCATGTACGCTCATTCCCGTGCCTTGTTTAGCGTTGGAAGGTATGCAAATTGAAATCGAAGCAACTGCATATACTGTGTAAACCAGTTTAAGAGAACATTATGCCTAACACTCAAGATATTAGTGAAAATAAAGCCTTACTCTGGTTTATGGCGGCTGCATGCGGTCTATGTGCCGGTGCAAACTATTACAGTCAACCACTCATCCACTCCATACAGCAGTATTTCTCTGTTAGTCAAAGCCAAGCTGCTCTTACAGTTACCTTTGCGCAAGTTTCTTATGCTTTCGGTTTACTTTTTATTGTCCCTATGGGCGATGTGGTGAATAAAACCAAATTTATTCCACTCTTAATGAGCTTATGTGCAGCGGGATTGTTTATCAGTGCATTCTCTGTGAACTTACCGATGCTTTGGGTCGGTACCATTATGGCTGGATTATTTTCTGTAGCAGCACAAGTATTGATACCGTTGGCAACGATGACTGTTCAACCTGAGAAAACAGGTGAAGTTGTAGGTTTTTTAATGAGTGGACTACTGGTCGGTATTCTTTTGTCGACTAGCCTAGCTGGCTTATTCTCAAACTTGTTTCACTGGAAGGTAATTTATATCGTCAGTGGAATTTTGATGCTGTTTCTTGCCTTTGCACTTAAAAGCCGTCTGCCATACGTCATGAAGATGAAACTGAATTATGGGCAAGTATTTGTTTCAATGGGGCAACTATTAAAACAAGAAAAACGTTTAGTGCTGAGAGCACTGACAGGTGGTTTTGCTTTTGCAGCAGTGAGTATTTTGTACTCAACGATTGCTTTACTACTTAGCTCTGCGCATCAATTACCTGATTTATTTATTGGTATGGTGACTTTAGTTGGTATTTTTGGTGCTTTATCAACCCAATATATTGGTAAATATGCGGATCAGGGATTTACCAATCAACTCACTTGGATGGGTTGTGGTTTGTTTATCTTAAGTTGGATATTTTTTTATTTTGGTCAGCTCTATTTATTTAGCTATATCTTGGGTTTTACACTGATTCAGTTGGCGCTTGCATTGGTCCACACAAGCAATCAAAGCATAATCTTTCGCTTACGCCCTGATGCAAAATCACGTATTAATGCCATTTATATGACTGCTTATTTTACCGGTGGCGCGTGCGGTTCTGCTTTAGGAATTTTTGCATGGAACCATGGTGGTTGGACGATGACTTGCTTTGCAGGTATTGGCTTAGTTCTGGCATGTATGATCTTTAGCTTATTAGATTTACTACTCACTCGAAAAAACACTGCAATGCATCAACTTTAGATAAACCAATATTTAGATTTCTCAAGGATGAGGATGATTGGTGAATTTTTCCTAAAACTCGTATAATGCTGCCCTTTCTTTTCTTGTCCACATCCGAGAATATTTTATGCAACCACTTGAATCATTAAAGCCACGTATTTCCGTTGCCCCAATGATGGATTGGAGAAAAATATTTAAAATATAAATTAAAATCAATAATATATTAAAGTAAGAAAAGTTTGAGGTGTAAAATTGGTGTAGAAACTTATTAATAGTAATTAAAAAAATAGTCTTTTGTTAAAAAAACCTCGTAAAATGTTAACAACTCATGAATTATCCACAATTCTACCTAAATCCTACGAATATACCTACCAATCGATATTATTGTTTCTTATAAATCTTGAAACAATTTAATTTCTATTTTTTTAACCAAAAACTATGAATATTTCTATTTTTTTCACCTAAAAATATGTATGCTGAATAAATGATAAGCTAATAGAGCCAATTTTATGCAGCCATTATACCTAACAATTGATGATCCACTTGATGCCCAAAATAGATTAAAAGAAGTTTTTGATTTTGACTCGAAGGTTTTACTTGGAGTCATAGAAGATGGTTTTACAGCACGTAATGAGACAACAAGTAATCACCCTAAAATTTATGGTGGCTATAGGCATTTTGCTGAAGGAACCGCTTTTTTAAGAGAACGACTATTAACCAAAGGTTATTCAAAATACACCCAAGGGAACTCTGAATGGGTTCGTAATGAGAAACGAGGGATTTTAATTAGCTTTATGGCGGGAAATACATGTGTTGGATTAAAGGGACAAACTCCTTCAAATACAGAATCCCTAAAGATTGGAAAGGTTGCTA
This sequence comes from Acinetobacter sp. SK-43, assembly GCF_015351505.1. Taxonomy (NCBI): domain Bacteria; kingdom Pseudomonadati; phylum Pseudomonadota; class Gammaproteobacteria; order Moraxellales; family Moraxellaceae; genus Acinetobacter; species Acinetobacter sp. SK-43. The sequence goes on along the minus strand of NZ_JADKPY010000024.1, from coordinate 9,127 downwards.
GAAATAGAAATCCCAAAGGAAGTATGTTTGCTAAAATTGCGAATGCTCAATTACATGGTGACATGTTAACTGAACAAGCAGTTGTAGACACTTGGTGCTGGGTTTTGATGTACTACATTGATTATAAAAACAAAATAATTAGAAGCGAGCTATCATGCCCCTCAAAACTCACAGACAATGGTAAATTCTTTGCTGAGTACCATGAAAGAATTATTTTAAAAGAAATTAGTTTCGATCCTGAGTCTGAATTTGATAGTATTCTTTCCCCTGTCCCAACTCCCCCGTCGATTGATTTTGAAATCAGACGCAAAAATGCTTAAGAGGCAATATTATGTTCAATATGGGTCGTTTCGATCTCGCTCGTCAACGTCGTGGTTTGACCAAGAGAGATTTGGCTCATCAATTAAACGTAACTGATAGAACTGTTTCAAACTGGTATAACAACCAAGAAATTGATGAAAGAATTTTAGAAAAAGCAGCTGAGATTCTCGATTTTCCTCTCAGCTTCTTTTATGGAAATGACGTAGAAAAAATTCATGTCGAATCTGTTAGTTTTAGAGCACTATCTAAAATGACAGCTAAAAAAAGAGATATGGCAATCAGCCAAACTATCTTAGCTGAAATGATCAGTGACTGGATTGATCAGAACTTTGAGTTGCCACTTCCCAATGTACCTGATTTACATGAATTAAGAAGCGACTTTTCTACGGATACAATTGAATCATTAGACGAAGCTAATGAGGATGAGGGTAATTATTATCTTGAATACTCTTATCCTGAAGCATGTGCCGATACAGTAAGAAAAGCTTGGGGACTAGGAGAACAGCCTATTCCCAATTTAATTGCACTTTTAGAGTCTAAAGGTATTCGAGTTTTTTCTCTTACAGATGAAGCTCAAGATGTTGATGCGTGCTGTAGATGGACAAGTGGCCGCCCATTTATTTTTCTAAATACATCCAGAACAGCTGAAAGATGTCGATTCGACTTAGCCCATGAACTAGGTCATTTAGTTATGCACAAACATGGAATAATTGAAGGTATCCACGTAGAACAAGAAGCAAATGCTTTTGCTTCCGCCTTTTTAATGCCACGTAGAAGCCTGCTAGCAGATCCGCTAAGAATCCCATCATTAAAAAGTATCCTGTCCAAAAAAGAGATATGGCAAGTTTCTGCTGCTGCCTTAACGTATCGTTATAGTAAATTAGGTATTATTACTGATTGGAATGCCACAAGTATTTATAAACAATTAGCGCAACGAGGACGAAATAATGAACCTAATCCAATCGCCCATGAGTCTTCTCTTTTACTCGATAAGGTCTTTCAAGTTTTAGCTCAGGAAAAATTTGATCTATCGAAGTTAACAAATGATCTATGTCTGCACCTAGACGAGGTTAACAATCTTACCTTTAATCTGGTAAATAAATATCAAAATTTAGAAGCACTACGACGCCGAAGCCAGTTAACAATTTTGGACTAATATTTCATGTAAAAGAGAACGTTAAAAGTTCTCTTTTTTTTAAAGAGTACTTTTTCAAAACTCTCACATTTAAGCAATTTATGCCTCTTTAACACTTACATTATCAAATCATCTTGTGCCCTATAGAAACTTCAGTTTTACATTCATCTTAATATCTATTCTGATATAAGAAATCATTTCTTCATATTTGTACCACAATAAAAATAAAAGTAATATACTAAACAAATAAGTTGAGTATATAACATGAAAATATCTTTACTCATATCCTCACTGCCTACGCAGAACACAACCACTCGAATGAGAGTCTGGCGATCTCTCAAAGCAAGTGGTGCAGCAATTCTAAGAGATGGGGTCTACTTACTCCCTATTTCGCATAGTGAAAAGTTTGACCCTATTGCTAATGATGTTATTTCAGAGCAAGGATCTGCTTATATATTTCATGCTGAGCAACCCTTAAATATTGAACTTGCTCCTTTTTTCAGTCGCAAAGAAGAATACGACACTCTCTATAAACAACTCTCTGAGTTAAGAGATCGACAGACTAAAGATGAAAAAAAAGAGCTACTCAAGCAAGTTCGTAAATTAAGAAAAAGTATCGATGCGCTTGTAGAAATTGACTTCTACCCCGATGAGACTCAGGCACAGGTTTTGAATGAGCTATCTTCATTAGAACTTTCAATTGCACGTCTTGGTGAAGTGAATGAGCCTCAAGCGATACAAGCACATATTCAACTTCTAGAAAAAGCTAGTTATCAAAATAGAACTTGGGCAACACGTAAAAGACCTTGGATTGATCGTCTAGCCTCTGCATGGTTAATCAAAACATTTATTGATACCTCACCAACATTCATTTGGTTAGAAACACCGAGTGACTGCCCAGAAGAAGCATTAGGATTCGATTTTGATGGTGCAACTTTCAGCCACATCAATCATTGGGTGACCTTCGAGGTTCTTTTACATAGTTTTAATTTAGAAACACCCGCATTAAAGAAAATCGCTGAAATTGTTCATTACCTTGATGTAGGAGGGATTGAGCCTCCAGAAGCGATCGGTATTGAAAAAGTTATTCAAGGAATTCGAAGTCAGATAAGTGATGATGACCAATTATTTGCATTATCGAATCACATTTTCGATGGCTTATATGCCAACCTATCAAGAGAATAATCATGGAACAAGAACTTGTTATACAACCAGAACAAGAGGTACTGTCAGTTTCATTTTGGCAAGCATTCCTATTCTGGTTGAAATTGGGGTTTATTAGTTTTGGTGGGCCAGCAGGACAAATTGCGGTCATGCACCAAGAACTCGTTGAACAAAAACGTTGGATTTCAGAAAAACGTTTTTTACATGCTCTTAACTACTGCATGTTACTGCCTGGGCCAGAAGCACAACAATTAGCAACTTATATTGGTTGGTTGATGCATCGAACCATTGGTGGATTAGTTGCAGGAATCCTATTTGTTTTACCATCTTTATTTATCCTGATAGGTCTTTCATGGGTCTATGTGAGATTTGGTGATGTTCCTATTATTGCAGGTCTTTTCTATGGGATTAAACCTGCTGTTGTTGCTATCGTTTTTCATGCGACATATCGGATTGGTAGCCGATCATTGAAAAATAAGTTTTTATGGGCAATCGCTGCGCTTGCATTTATCTCTATATTTTTCTTTAACTTGCCATTCCCGTTAATCGTTCTAACGGCTGCGATCATTGGATATTTAGCAAGTAAAAAATATCCAAACGTTTTTACAGGCGGAGGTTCACACCAACAAGGTAAAAAAGATTATGGTCCCGCATTCATCGATGATGATACACCTACCCCAAAACATGCAATATTTAGTTGGAAACATTTAGCTAAGATACTTTTGATTGGAGCAATACTATGGCTTGCACCAATTATCAGTTTGATTTCAACGCTTGGTTGGGATCATGCTTATACTCAAATGGCTTGGTTCTTTACTAAAGCTGCATTGCTCACATTCGGTGGTGCTTATGCAGTATTACCTTATGTTTATCAAGGTGCTGTTAATTTTTACGGGTGGTTGAGTCCAGTACAAATGATCGATGGATTAGCCCTTGGAGAAAGCACCCCAGGTCCTCTGATTATGGTTGTTGCGTTTGTAGGATTCTTAGGTGGCTTTAATCATGCTCTGTTAGGCAATGAGCATCTGTTCTTAGCGGGTGCGCTGGGTGCTATGATTGTGACTTGGTTTACTTTCCTGTTTTCTTTCATTTTTATTCTAGCTGGCGCACCAGTGATTGAATCAACCCATAATGAATTAAAATTTACTGCACCTTTGACGGCAATCACTGCCGCTGTTGTTGGTGTAATTTTGAATCTTGCACTTTTCTTCAGTTACCACGTTTTGTGGCCAAATGGATTCGACCATCCATTCAACTATGAAGCAATGGTTATTGCGATAGCAGCATTTATTGCCTTATTTCAATTTGAAGTCAAAGTCATGTATGTCATTTTTGCTTCAGCATTCTGTGGCTTAATTTTGTATATTGGTACATAAATTTTTAGCTTTAATAAAAAAAGGCTATTTGCATTTTAGGGTGGGGTTTTTATAAATCTCACCTTATTTTTAACTTAACAAACTCTAATTTTGCAATCTAAGGTTGAAACTACTTGAGCTAATCATTTTTAAAATTTGCATTATAAGGTTGAAAGTGAATTTAGCTTTTTAATAATCCTTTTAGTTGACTCAAATATTAATTTGCTTTTTGTTGAGCATCTTCTTCTGATAAATTCAAATCAGATTGTATCTTAATGATGCTTTGTTCAAACTTGCTCAATTCCAAATCACTCAATCGTTGCTCATCTTTGTACATATCTATAGTTGCTCGACACAAATGAATGAAGTGTTCTGTTGTTTTGTGCTGATAATTACAACAAGCATGAATGATATTTTTGAGTCGTCTGTGGCGTAGCTCAATATTGATTGGTTTATAAGTTGGATGACTTGCGCTAAAAAATAGTGCCTTATCTATGGCATCACCACTATACCAACCTTTATCCAAATTTTCTTGTGCTGCTTGAATGTAAATTTCTGCTACTCGCTTCCTGTCAGCCAAAATGTATTTCTCAATTTCAGCTTGGTCAGTTAAAAGCTCAATTGGTTCAAACTGAACTTTAGTGCCGTATCTGTTTTGGGTAGATTGATCATTTACTCGCAGAAAAATGGTTGCACCTATTTCTATATCTGATAGCACGGCATTTTTGACAAGTTGGGCTTGATAATTTTTTACACTACCGATCAGTTCAGCTTGAATATACTTTGTTCCAATTTTTAAGATACGAAACTGTCCAAATGCTGTCATTTTTTCTTGCTTATTTGGCATCTCACACCTAGCCTAATGATTATCCTGTGATAAATTTTAACATTAAGTGTTTATTCTAAAATAAAAAATTAGTCAGATTTGAAACTTTTAAATATTGCATTTCAAGGTTGAAAAATCTACGTTAATTGCATAATATTTAACTATTGCAAAATAAGGTTGAAAAACAAAATGGCTTCTGCACCAAACAATACCGAATCTACACTGGCAAGTTTTATTTGGAACAATGCGAATGATCTTTGGGGTGATTTTCCGCATACAGAGTTCGGTAAAATCATTTTGCCCTTTACGGTATTAAGACGTTTGGAATGTGTACTTGAACCAACTAAAGATGCTGTTCTCAATACTTATGAGCAATTTAAAGATCAAGGGATGGCGCTTGACGATATTCTTACTAACGTAAGCGGCAATCCGTTCTATAACAAATCGACTTATAACCTTTCCAATTTAGGCGGTACAAAAACTAAAGCCAACCTTGAAGATTACATTTCTAATTTTTCTGAAAACGTGCGTGTAATCTTTGAACAGTTTGATTTCAATACAACAATTAATAAGCTTTCTAAAGCGAATTTACTGCTACGCATTTGCAATAATTTCGCTGCCATCGACTTACATCCGAATGTTGTTCCTGACCGAACCATGAGCAATGTCTATGAACATTTAATCGCTAGATTTGGTGCGGAAGTCGGTACGGGGTCAGAGGACTTTATGACCCCGCGTGATATTGTGCATTTGGCAGCGACTTTATTGCTTGAGCCTGATAATGAGCTGTTTGAACAAAAGAATGGTTTAATCCGTACCATTTATGATCAAACGTGCGGTACATCGGGCTTTTTAACTGACATGATGAACTATGTAGACGGTTTTAAGGACCGCTATAAAATTGCCCCTGTACTTGTACCCCATGGACAGGAATTGCAGCCTGAAACTCATGCGGTCGCATTGGGTTCAATGTTGCTCAAAAAACTGGATTCTGATCCAAGCCGTGATTTATCACAAAATATTAAATTGGGCAGTACCCTCAGTAATGACTTATTTGCTGGGCAGCGTTTCCATTATCAATGTTCTAACCCGCCTTTCGGTATGTCATGGGCGAAAGATGCCAGTGCGGTTCAATTAGAGCATAAAGAAAAAGGCTTAAATGGGCGTTTTGGTGCGGGCTTGCCTAAAGCCAGTGACGGCTCAATGCTTTTTTTACAAAATCTAATTTCCAAACTAGAACTGCCTGAAAATGGTGGTGGTCGTGGTGCAATTGTACTTTCAGGTTCGCCACTCTTTAACGGTGGTGCAGGGTCAGGTGAATCTGAAATCAGACGCTTCATTTTAGAAAATGATTATCTCGAAGCAATTGTGGCATTGCCGACTGATATTTTCTTCCGTACAGGTATTGGTACATATATTTGGCTGATTTCAAACCGTAAACCTGAACAGCGTAAAGGCAAAGTACAACTGATTGATGCTACAGGCATGGGTTCATCTATGCGCAAGAATGAGGGCAACAAGCGCAAGTTTATTGACCAAGATTCGATTGACGAAATTAGCCGTATTTATGCAGATTTTGAAGAAAGTTCGGTCAGTAAAATCTTTGACTATACCGATTTTGGCTATCGCCGAGTAAAAGTCTTGCGCCCTCTACGCATTGATCTTCAATTTGATGCGGAAAAACTTGAACTATTTAAAGAATCAAAAGAATTTGGCAAGTTATCCGACAGCGACCAAAATGCGGTATCGGCTTATATTGAACAGCAGTTTGGTGACAGCAAAGACTATGCTTGGTTTGAAGATTCATTCCTGAAAAATCTCCCCATCAGCAAAGTCAGTAAGGGTTTAAAGAATGCTTTGATCGCTGCGTTTGGGGTACAAAATCCTGATGCCGAAGCCGTTGAAATTAATGGTGAAGTGCAAATGGACAGTGAACTTACCGATTACGAGAACATCCCGCTAAATCAAGATATTGCTGCTTATATGGCAAAAGAGGTACTTCCTCATGCGCCTGATGCAGTAATTGATACAAGTTATACCGATGACAAAGACGGTCAAGTTGGTGTTGTGGGTTATGAAATTAACTTTAACCGTTATTTTTATGTGTTTGAACAGCCACGCCACCCGAATGAAATTATGGCTGAAATTAAAGAGCTGTCTGCCGAAGTTGCACAGTTGCTTGGGGAGGTTTAAAAATGGAATTTAAACAATACCCAAGCTATAAAAATAGCGGTGTGGAATGGTTGGGGGATGTACCTGAGCATTGGCAAATTGTTAGAACTAAAGATATTTTTAATCATCGAAAAGAAGAAGCACTTGAAGATGATGAAATTGTGACTGCATTTAGGGATGGTCAGGTAACACTACGAAAAAATAGACGTACTGATGGTTTCACAAATTCCATTAAAGAACATGGTTATCAACACATCAATAGTGGTGATTTAGTCATTCACGAAATGGATGCTTTTGCAGGTGCTATTGGGGTTTCTGATTCAAGCGGTAAATCTACACCTGTTTATTCAGTTTGCTATGCAAAAAATGAAAATATTAATCATCATTTTTATTCTCATTTTTTTAGAACAATGGCAAAAACAGGCTTTATAAATAGTTTGGCTAAAGGAATTCGTGTCCGTTCTACTGAGTTTAGATGGAATGAATCAAGAAATGTGTATTTAGCCTTACCACCACAAATAGACCAACAAAAAATTGTTTCATTCCTCAACACCGAAACCACCCGAATTGACAACCTCATTGCCAAGCAAGAAAAGTTAATCGAGCTTTTGGAAGAACAGCGTAAATCAATAATTTCTCATGCGGTGACCAAAGGCTTAGACCCAAATGTACCGATGAAAGACAGTGGTGTGGAATGGTTGGGGAATGTACCTGAGCATTGGAACATTTCAAAATTAAGATACTATCTTGATGGAATTAAAGATGGAACTCATGGCACTCATGTTTCAACTACTGAGGGGGAATTACTACTAAGTGGCAAAAATATTAAAAATGGAAAATTAGTAATAAATGATAATGAAAGAAAAATAAGTCTTGAAGATCATCAAAAAATTACGGCAAATGGCTTTCCTAAAAAGGGGGATTTACTAATAAATGTAGTAGGTACGATAGGACAAAGTTGTATTTACGAACTCGATACACCTATCAGTTTTCAAAGAAGTGTATGTTTTCTTAGAGCCAACAATAAATTAGAGCCTAATTTTTTACAAAGAATATTGGAATCAAACTTATCACAAAATCAACTCAAAATACTTACTAATAAATCAACCATTGGTGGTGTTTATATGGGGGATTTAGTTGAATTGATTATTCCTGTAGTCCCTATTAAAGAGCAAAACAAAATTACAGATTACTTGGATAAAGAGATACAACAAATAGTTAATTGCATAGATAAGCAAAAACTACTAATCGAAAAACTCAAAGAATATCGAGCATCTGTCATTTCTCATGCTGTTACAGGGAAAATTGATATTCGGGAGTTAGTGGCATGAATTTTACAATAAATTGTAAATCTCACTTTACTTTAGTAAAGCAATATCGCATTATTCTTTCCAACATACCTGCCATGCCTATGTTCAAGTTCGCTTGTTCATGCACAAATCGGCAGGTTTTTTTTGCCTGAGAAAAGACGATGGTTCAATTCACTAAACAGGCAAAAAGCAATCAAGAACACCTCCAAACATGGCAAGACCGTGGCTTGATCATTCCCGATCTTGCACGGGCAGACCGCTATTTAAGCTTTATTGGCTACTATCGTTTATCGGCTTATACCATTCCTTTTCAGATAGTGAATAATATTTATTTGTCACCTAATGAGAATGTTAATTTTCCTAAAAGTCAAATTCCCTTTATTTATTTACCTCTTACAGTCCACATTATTCCTCATAAATACAAAGTAGATACTTCATTTGATGATGTACTCAACCTATATATCTTTGATCGGGAGTTACGGCTCTTGGTCATGGATGCAATTGAACGCATTGAAGTGGCAATACGGGCGCAAATTTGCAATGTGTTGTGTCATCTTTCCAATGATGCTTTTTGGTACACCGATGAACAGCATTTTAGCCATAACTATACCCACATGCGTTTGCTTGCCAGTATTGAACGGCAATTACTGGATGAAAAAAAACGCTTAGAGAGTGATGAAAAAGCCATTGATCAACGTAAATCTGTATCGCAAGCTGATAAAGATGCTTTGAAAGACAAAGTGCGTAAAGAAAACTTCTTACGCCACTATTTATCTAAATATGACAGCCCGAAATTACCGCCTTCGTGGATGATGATTGAAATGCTGACTTGGGGCGAACTCTA